>JBIPNA010000144.1:0-8554 GCA_044375665.1 Catalimonadaceae bacterium | reverse complement strand
CTGGCTCTGGCCCATTTCGGTATTCGATGGATTTAAAAATCCCAACAACGAAGACATCAACTATTACTACCCGACCAACGATCTGATCACAGCTCCGGAAATCCTCTTTTTCTGGGTGGCCCGCATGATCATGGCCGGATTGGAGTACCGCAAAGAGGGTCCGTTCAAAAACGTATACCTCACCGGGATTGTCCGTGACAAACAGGGTCGGAAAATGAGCAAGTCGCTGGGAAATAGTCCCGATCCTTTGGAACTGATGGTCAAATATTCGGCCGATGGCGTTCGGATCGGGATGCTCCTGAGCTCTCCAGCCGGAAACGACCTGCTGTTCGACGAGAAACTATGTGAGCAGGGAAGGAATTTCACCAACAAACTCTGGAACGCGTTTCGGTTGGTGAAGGGCTGGGAAACCGATGCCCACCTTGCGCCCACCGGACTGGACCGGCTTGCCCTGGACTGGCTCCGTTCACGTTTCCATCAGGCTTTGGAAGAAAGCAACGAGTTGTTTGCCAAATTCCGCATTTCCGATGCCTTGCACGTGATGTATAAGCTCATTTGGGACGATTTCTGCTCCTTCTTTCTGGAGCTCATCAAACCCGGATTTGGGCAGCCCATTTCCGAGGCAGTGCTGGCCGAATCCCTCGATTTGTTCGAAGAACTTCTCCGTTTTGCCCATCCCTTTATGCCCTTTGTGACCGAAGAAATCTGGCAGCAGGTTCGGGAGCGGAAGGCCGGAGCATCGATTTGTGTCGTTGCCTATCCGGTTGTGGGCAAGGCAGATACAGAGTTGCTGGAAAAAGTGCAGGTGCTGGTCGATGAAATGCTGGTGCCCATTCGTACCTGGCGGAACCAGCAGCAGATTTCCCCGAAAACTACCCTCGAGGGGATCCAGATCGGCGCTACCTATGCCTGGGTAAACGACTACTACCCGTTGGTGCAAAAACTGGGAAACACAGGAGGCTATACATGGACCGATTCCCTGAGCGGACAGGTATTTGCCGGAAAGCGGCTCGAGTGGTCGCTGCCCAAAGAGGAAAAGGAAATTTCAGCCGAAGAGCGTGAGAAGCTCCTTGCCGAGATCGAATACACCCGTGGTTTTCTGGCTCAGGTCGATGCAAAACTCTCCAACGAGCGTTTTGTGGCCAATGCCAAGCCCGATCTGGTGGAAAAGGAGCGGCAGAAGAAAGCCGATGCCGAGGCCAAAATTGCGGCCTTGGAAAAAGTATTGGGTTAAACCCCAACAGGATCAGGAACCTGAACCGGTTTGCCTCAGTGCTTTATTTGGCTTGCAGGTCTTAGCGTAGTTGTTTCGTTTGGGTTGGGCGGCAATTTCCCGCTCTTCGCTTTTACTCCTCGGTCCTCCCGCAGGTCGGCCCTGTGGGGTAATCGCTGCGATCGGGGCCGCGGGGGCATTTGCCGGTGTTTCGCATTGGAAATCCAGATTTGATGACCGATCTGCCAAAAGGCAGCGCCTTAAAGCTTCATTAGGAACGTACACCAATGGTTTGCGAATTCAAGTTAAGGACCTGGGTTCGAGTCCACATAAGACTTTAAAAGTTGGCCCGGCATTACAGGATGCCATGAAATTTTCGATCCAAACCCTCAAAAAAACAAAATTCGATTTTTTTTCAGTCTCTTGCAGCAAGGCCGGGTTGAGCTTCGTCTTTGTTTCAGAAAGCCCGAAGGCCGGGTTTCAATCCATTCAAAATCGCACATTTATGAGCGTTGCTTTTCTACACTCTATTCCGTGTTTTTACGGAGGTCGGCCCGGATGGTTCGGCCTTCTTTTGGGATTTCTTTTTTTATGTACCCCTGGTTTCGGTCAGTTTATCGGCGGGCTTCCGGATCCGGAATTTAACCCGAAGGATACTGCGGCTAAAGACTATTTCTACGTCCATCCGACCAAGTCTGCCTCCAGTCAGGCTTTTGCAGGAAAAGGCCGGGATCTCTGGATGCTGAACTTTCCTCAAAAACGATATTTTTCCGATACTCTCTACATGATTCCAGGAGCTGGATATGTATCTATCGTGAGGGATTCCAACATGGCTGCCTATAACAACGACCCTTTTTTCTGGCAAATGGGAACGGTCAGTTTTGCAGCTCACACAAGCGACGGACAATACGGTCTGCGCTGTTTCCGAAACAACCCGGATACCACAAAAATGTACATCCAACCCGTCAGGCTGGAGTGGAAAGTCCAGAGTGTAAATACCTACAGTTCATTTTTAGTTCCGAAAACGAAGCGCTTTTCAAACAGCAGGGCTGGTTGGGAGAAAAGTGGAAATACCGTATTTCTGGCGTTTGGCTACCATCAGGATGCCCTTTCTCAACTACCAGACCGTTTAAAAGTTGTGCAGTTTCCTGATTCCATGCCTTTCACAGGTGATGTAGAACTGGCCAATTTTAATTTTCATTACTGGGTCAAATCGTCCACCGGACTATTGGTTTTGGGAAATACCGTAGTGAATGGCCAGGCTTTCCAGGCTCAGATTCAAAACCTGGATTTTTCGCTGGCCAGCCAGGCAAGTCCGTTTCAGAACCTTCCTGCCGGGTTGATTTTCGAAGACATTGAATCCGCCGTGTTGAGGTCTGACGGAGCCATTGTAATAGGAGGAACCTACCGTCAGAATGGTGTTTCATCCAAAGGCTTTCGTTGCTTTTTACCGGGAGGAAGTTCCGATCCCGGGTTTTCAACCATTCAGATTCCGCTAAGCAGTCGAAGCAAAACCGCCATTAACGCCCAGCAGGAACTGGTTTTGGCCTATACCACGGGAACCCTTCATGAAAACATGCAGGTTATGCGCTATAGCCAGGCCGGACAGTTGCTTCAAAGTGCTCCTTTACTATTTGATAATGGAAAAATCGGACTTCAACCCGAGCTGTTTCATGTGGACAGAAATCAATGGTTGATCAGAACCGATATCCTAAACCGAAAACTGGATAAACAGGAGTGGTTCGGTTCGTACAGCCCAGGTGGTGATTACCGCGATTCATCCGGAAGTAACATAGATCGGATTTGGGTTAATCCAAATGGCCGGAAAGAATGGATGTCCAAAACCTATGGTCTTCAACTCAATTCTTTTTGGGTGGAAAACTCCTTTCCCAATGATGATGCCGTCGTCAATCCTTATTTAAACAAGATGGCCATAACGGGACCCTTTTCAACATACCAGAACCGTTACACACCCGGTCTGCTGATTATGGATACAAAGGGCGATCTGGATACCGCTTTTGTGGGGATCAAGAGTTTTCCTCCAAAAACCAGAGATAAATTTTTTACGTATGGATTTTTGCATCGGTTTTTGCCGGTCGAGGGCAACAAAGCCATTTCATTCAGAACAAAGCGATGGTATTGGAGACCCGATCCTGGTTTTTCAGACACCGTCATGCGGTGGCTTCCCAACGGCCAGGCCGATCCAACCTTTCAGCCTTACCGGATAGTGGGAATTCCTGTTCCGGGGCCAGACAGCCTTTTTTACAGCCTCCGGTTCAGTAAAAATGGCCAGCCGGTAATTCCTGATGAGGACACACTCAACCAGACTACGGCGGAAGTAATTAAAATTAACCGCCGGGGCGAATTTGTAGGTGTGCAGGGTAGTTTTATACCACCAGCAGATTCGATTTTTGCTAAGTCCAATTTTTATGCCATAGAGCTTCAGGGTGTTGATGCCAGGGGAAATGCCTGGGTCATTTGCAACAAAACCCGTCCGGTAACCCTGGCAAGGGTTTCTCCCAACGGACAGGTTCGTTTTTTCAAATCCGATTCTTTGCAAACGATAGGATATCTAGCCCGGCTCACCCCATTAATAAGCCAGGGTCCAAATGGTCGGATCACACTGGTTGGAAGCCTGAGGCAAAAAGTAGACACCACAGTGAGTCCGAACGGCTTGCTTACGTTTAACACCATGGAGTTTGATTCTTCGTTTCAGTTAATAAGAAAAATCCGGTTTGATGTACCCGATGCATTTGGGGATATCCCCGGCAACCAGGAATATCTAACTCCATGGCTTCGCCTTCCTGATGGAAAGTTCATTTGTTATTCTCAACGTCCAAATGTTAATTCTCCTATATCTGGTTTACGGACGGCTTTCTTCCGATACCTTCGTGATGGTCGCCTCGATCCTACCTTTATTCCCATCGATTTCAGCGATCAGGATTGGCCTTCGTTTTGGGTCGTGATGTCGGATCGCCTTTATACTGGATTTGGGAAACGCTTACCGAGTTATTTCTATGGTACCAACAGCACTCCTTACTCGTTTGGAACCTCGAAAAGAGACGGTCTGCACTGCTTTTTGCTGAACTCTTCTTCAGCTGATTATGGATTTGTACAAGGAAAAACCCAGCGGGTAATCGGGCCGACTTCGGGTTGCAACCCACCCGGAGAGCGCTTTGATGTGACCGAAAGGATTATTAAAGACGACAGTACAGGTCAGCTTGCCCTCACCGACCGGGAAGGCTTCTTTTCTATGCCGCTGAAGCCGGGTACCTTTTCACTCCGTCAGCAAATCAACAACCTTACACTCGACAAGCAGATTTGTCCGAGTCCGCTCAATCCGGCATTGATTGCCAATCTTGATGCAGCCGGAGAAGTGTCAATGGACAACAACTTCCTCAACCAGGGCCTTCTTTGTCCCCGGCTCACCATGCAACTGAATATGGGCCGTTTCCGCCTCTGTGCAACCAACCGGTTTTCCATCCGCCTTGGAAACGACGGACTCGCTGCGGAACCGAATGCCCGGATCCGGCTCAATCTGCCGCCCCTGATTAAAATTCTCTCTGCCAATGCCCCCTTTACAGTGGATTCAGATTCTGCTGTAACCTTCGACATCGGCAATCTCAATCCCGGCGAATTCCGGACTTTGAATGTAGTCGATACCATTGGCTGTCCCACTTCTCCTGACTCAACCATACGGGCTTGCTTTTCTGCCCGAATGGAGCCCATTGCCCCTTGCAACATTGTGCCTCCGGCAACGCTCGGTTGGGACGGTGCCTGGCTCGATGCCGTAAGTCGTTACAATGCAACTACACAGAAAGTACGAATTGTGCTCCGCAACCGTGGCGACAATATGGGCGACAGTGTTGCCTACAGCCTTCGGAAGTTTCTTGCGAATCAGCTCATCCTGTCACGTATCGGTAAGGTAAAACTGGCGGCTGGCGATTCTTTGGCCATGCTGGTAGATGCCGACGAGTTTGCAACCATCGGCCTGAATGTGGGCCAGACCTTGAATTGTCCCCTTGGCACTTCCGGTAGCTTAGGCCATTTTGGACGGAATGCATCGAACAACTACCTGGCTTTTTGGGATGGCTGGTTGAGCCGGCAGACATTTACTGCCTGTCCGCCCTTCCGTTTCAGCTACGACCCCAACGAAAAACTGGTGGAACCTTCTGTGCCGTTTGTCGACGCAGGTACCACCCTCGATTACACCATTCATTTCGAAAACTTTGGAAACGACACAGCCTTCGCAGTGGTGGTGGTCGATTCGCTGCCGAAAGGGGTTTTGCCCGAAACCTTTGAGTTTACCGGATCCAGTCATCCCTGCCGGGTCAACCTGAGTGGAACCAATGAACAGGCTGTGCTAACGTTCGCCTTCATTCCCATTAAACTTGCGGCCAAAAAGCAGGACTCGGTCCTTTCCAAAGGCCAGCTCAGCTTCCGCATCCGCCTCCGGGATGGATTGGAGCCGGGTTCCGAGCACCAAAACCGGGCCTTCATCTTCTTCGACCGAAACGAGCCTATCATCACCAACTTTGCTGTAACCCGGATTACACCGCCGGATGTGCCAACAGAGGTGGATGGCATAAAAATGGATCCAAACCTGGAAATGGGCGTTTTTCCTAACCCCAATCGGGGCGATTTTGAGGTGAAGCTTCCGGCTGGCTTTGAAACCAAAACCCTGACCATTTTTGATGCAACAGGTCTGGAATTGAAACGCCTGAAAGGAGGCGCACAGCGGGTTCACCGGGTAAATGATCTCCCGCCGGGCGTCTATCTGCTTCAGGTGGAAGGATTGAAAACATGCCGTATGGTAATTGTCCCTTAATCGAAAGGAAATGAAAAACCAAGCTTTTGCCTTTCGGATTTTGTTGATTCTGGGGAGTTTTTGGGCCGTCTCCTGTTCCCGATGGGAAGAGGAACGGCCTGTCTTCCCGGCAGTTCCGGACCCTTTGGTGGATTGGAGCAAGGATCTTGTCCTGAATGGATCTGGATTCGCTGTTTTCAAAGCAGATTCCGGATTCCCGGCCGATAAGCCGTACACCCTGGAAGTTTTTGGAGCCCGTCATGGAACCACCCGCCTAGAAGGCAAGGGGCTCGTCCGCTTCGAAATCAATAACGCCCGATGGATACGGGATTCTTTCTCGGTCCGGATCTGTCGGGAAGGCGTGTGCCGGGAATGGAGAAGAAGGGTTCAGAACGCTGCACCGATTCTTGCCGATACCCAGATTTTGATGCCTGAGAGGCAGCCATATTATCTTTTGTATGCATCTACCCTGGTCCGAAAACTGGTTCCGGATGGAACCAATGGGAAGCTGGTGCGCATTAAACATCGGTTCTACACCGCAACCATCCAGGATCCCGATTCTACCCGAATGTTTTACTTTTCAGGAGGAGGAACCATCTACAACTATGGTTACGACGACATCGAATACCTGATCCGGAAAGAGAATGACCAGTTTGTAAGAGGTAGTTTTTCACTGATTATTGGCGATACCACCGAAGCCAAGGCCCGGCCCGATTCATTCTCTTTGCCCGAAGGTGAAAATATGATCATACTTTCTGGTCCCCAAATCTGGAACAACGACCAGAACGAAGATGGAAGTGAAACCCAGTTTCAAATCCGGATTCAGGAAAATCCGGATTACAGCAGCAACTTTGAAATTCTTCTTCCGGATTGTCGGATAATGGATTTCCAGGAGAATGGAATTCAGAAAATCCGAATTACCCGAACCAATCCTTTGGCAAGCACCGTAACCCTGCCCTATTATCTGAAGGCAGGAACCAACGGAAGGATCACACGTTCCACCATCCGCCTTCGTTTTCCCTGATTCCCCTGATGAAAGGCGCAAGCCACTATTCGGAAAGTGAACTTGTAATAGGTTGTTTGCAAAATAACCGGGTAATGCAACGTGTTCTTTTTGAGCGGTATGCAGGGAAAATGATGGGCATTTGCCTCCGCTATTGCCGCGATAAAATGGATGCCGAAGACGTTTTGATGAAAGGCTTCATGAAGGTGTTTTCTAAAATGGACACCTTTCGCGGACCCGTTCTGGAGGCCTGGATGCGGAAGATCTTTGTCCATCTCGCCATTGAAGCCTATCGGCGAAACCGGGTGGAAGACAGTCGGATGGTTCGGGTCGAAGATGATAAGCTTCCCGAACCGCCGGCTTCCTGGGATCAGCTCCCGGTTACCGAAACCCTGCTCGAAATGGTAGAAAAGCTGCCCGACACGTCACGTCTTGTATTTAACCTGTATGAAATTGAAGGGCAATCGTATCCTGAAATCAGTTTGTTGCTGGGCATAACCGAAAGTAGTTGCCGCAGCGCCCTCACCCGGGCACGTCAGTCCCTTTATCTCCAACTTACTCAAAACGAAAAACCATGAGCACATCAGAACATCCGGAACGTAATCCATTTCGCGATCGGTTTGAAAACTGGGAAGGCCCTGTTCGTTCCGACTTTTGGGCAGACCTCGAAAGAAACCTTGATCAAAAACCCAGAAAGAAGCGGTTTTGGTGGTGGATAGGTGGTTTTATGCTGTTTGGTACCTTGGCCACCAGCTTTTGGTTTTTTTCTGGAATCAAAGGAGCCGGGCTAACACAAGAAAGACATCTTTCTGGTGCCGTAAGCCCGAACCCCTCCGGAAAAGTAGGTTCTGGGGCGACAATTCCCCCTTCGGACATCGGTACTTTGAATTCTTCCAACCCAAAAAGTCAGGTAATCCTTCGTCCAGTTCCTGGGCCTCAACTCCATAAAGAACCGATTGCTGCTACCTCTGGGCTTAAACATCCCAGTTTTATTGGTGACGAATCTTTAAAGGATGGTGCTGTAAACAAAGGAGCAGATTCACCTGGAAGCAAAGGGTCAGATTTGAAAACCAGAAAGTCTTTTTCCGGAACCAAACCAGGTAAAGGCCCAGGTCGGATTCTTCCTTTCAATCCATCTGAAGGGGCCCGCCAATCCGGGGAGCGCCAGCATACAGAAGCGTTTGGTAAAAAACAGAACAGCGCTTTGACGAACAGTTCCGAATTTATCCAACCAGGGACAATTGGGGCGAATCTTTCTTCCAAACTGCCACAGGAAGACAATAACCGACGGTCTATCCAAAAAAGGTCGGAGCAAGTGCAACCCAATGAAACCCGGCAAAGAAACAAGGCTTCGGTTACATCTTCTTTTGGGCCTGAGTCTGGTTCTGATGGTGAGAAATCTCCAAAAAGCACTTCATCGGGTTTGACCTCTGTTCCCCCAAATCAAGAAAACCAGTTCCAATCGGCACCTTCAGATTCTTCGAACACCACCCATCTGGACTTACCTGTTGCCCCAACTGAAGAAGCCTTC
>JBIPNA010000143.1:0-8580 GCA_044375665.1 Catalimonadaceae bacterium | reverse complement strand
AGGAGCTGTGGTAGTTGCAGTTGCGGTTGCAGGAGCATCTGTTTCAGTCTTTGTCATGCCAGCGCAGGCTTTGGCCTCGCCAGACTTCATTTTACAGCAGGACTTCTTTGTGTCGCAAGATTTTTTGTCTTTCTTGTCCTTATCATCTTCTTTAACGATGACAGAGAAATCTGAAGAAGCTTTGGCAATGTATCCGGAGCCGATGAAGGCAGTTAGCAAAAAGGCAACAAGAATGTTTTTCATGGTTACTTAAATTTTGTGTAAAGATAAGGTTGAAACAGGTCTGAGCAAATATTGTTTTAACAAAATCCTGACATGGCTTTAGCTCTGCAGCTGGTACACATCTTTTAGATTCCGGCCGAGACCTTTGTAGTCAAGTCCGTAACCAACAATGAACTTATTCTCTATTTCAAAGCCCAGATAATCAACCTTTATGGGTTTTTTCAAAGAACCAGGTTTTAAAAACAACGCTGCAATCCGAAGGCTGGCTGGTTGCAAAGCCATGAAAGTTTGAATAAGGTACTCCATGGTAAGCCCGGTATCTACGATATCTTCAACCAGAACCACATGTCGGCCACGAATGTCGGTTCCCAAACCCAGAACATCATGTACAGCGCCACTTGATTGGGTTCCCTGATGGTATGAAGCAACTTTTACAAATGAGACTTCGCAGGGGATGGAAATAGCCTTCATGAGGTCGGAAGCAAACATAAAGGCACCGTTTAAAACCGGAACCAGAATGGGATCCAGGCCTTTAAGGTCCTGGCTTAAGGAAAGGGCAAGTGAAGTAACCCGCTCTTCAATTTTGCCAGACTCAATAAACGGTACGAAATGGAGATCGGAAATCTGGATGCCTGCTGTAGAAACCATGGGGTAAATGAACACCAACGGTTGCAATTCTCCCAATCAAGGTTTGATTTTGCACCATGAAACCGAAAGCAGAGCAAAAACGGAATAAACGAATCCTGGCCATTCTTGCCCTGGTATTCCTGGCAGCGGTCATTTACACAACTTATGACATTATGTCGAAGACAACGCATCCTGGTGCCAGAAAGCACTTGCCCAATTCAATTTTGAAATAAGGGAACGCTTAAAATAAGCCAGTTAAAAAAACTCACTTTTTAAGTGTCTCTTTCCCTAACCTTGCACCGAAGGCTGCCATTTATGAAAATCTTCTTCTTTTTATCCCAGTTTGCCTTGGGGTTCTTGTATCATCGGGTTTTCGCTCAGGAAACCCTTACCCTTAAAGGCACAAGCTGGACCGGTACCCATAGTCCCCTGTCCAAAGGGTCTGAACTGTATTTTCAGGGAGACACGCTTGCCATTGTGGACCTGGACGGAATTGATCCACCAGACCAATATCTCACAAGGCAAAAATCAGATACATTGATTCTGACCATGCTTGAAGAATTTAGCGTTGCATGTCGGGAAGAAATACCGGCCTTATACCGGATTTTTTGGGCAAACAACGGAGAAAAACTACTCCTCAAACCGATTGTGGATGGTTGCATGCCCCGGTTTACGCGCCTGGTGGCCTCCTCTCCCTGGTACAGGAAAAACGAGCCGGGAACTCCTCCTGCTGATTGGCCATTTCTTCAACCAGAAAAAGACCCATTTGCTGGTGTGGGATTATACGACGCCTATAAACTGCTTAAATTCAGGACAGCGAGTCCTGTGGTGGTGGCAATAATTGATTGCCCATTAGATTACAGCCACGAAGATCTTGCACCAGCCATATGGAAAAATCCCCTTGAAATTCCTGAAAACAAAATTGATGACGAAAAAAATGGCTTCAAAGATGATGTCAGAGGGTGGTTTTTTCCCGTTTCCCGGGAGGGAGTAGTTTTACAGGAAGATCAGTTGGCCGAGGTCCAAATGGTTGACTTGTGGGGAAGCCGATTTGCCAATGGACTTCCGGAACAAAGCCTTGAACAGGATCGGAAAGATTTTATCCTTTTTCAAAAGGCGCAAAAATTTTACTCGGAGGGAAAAACCAAAGCAGATCAGCTTAAAATATTTTTCTCGGACTCACTTGCCCTGGCAGATCTGCTGTCCAGGTAT
Source organism: Catalimonadaceae bacterium (assembly GCA_044375665.1). Lineage (GTDB taxonomy): Bacteria > Bacteroidota > Bacteroidia > Cytophagales > Flexibacteraceae > CAMDMI01. The sequence goes on along the minus strand of JBIPNA010000143.1, from coordinate 6,519 downwards.
TTGATGGAATCGGAAGAACCCATTACCAAAGAACAAATTCTTTCATGGAAATCTGGTTCCGAACCGTTGGCAGGAGCAGTAAAAGGCGTGTTAATTTCCTGGCTGGACAAACCTGGTATTCCAAAATTTGAAGCATTTGTGCGCGACATGAAATTTAATTTTACACGACACAAAGCCCAGCATCGAAGTAAATGGGAGAAACAGTTTAACCCGGACTGGAAACCAAGAACATTTACACAAGACCACCCGGAAATCCCAAATGAAAAAATGTATGGGGCTGGGTTCCTTCAAAACCCTGGTGATCTCAATACAAGGCATGGAACGGTGGTAGCCGGAGTTATCGGTGCCAGAAGAGGAAATGGAAAAGGGATGGAAGGGATTTGCGAACAAGCTCAGATTCTTCCATTGGGTGCCGTTCCGCCGACGGGCGACTGGCGGGAAAAGGATGTAGCAAACTGCATAAGGTATGCGGCAGATAAGGGGGCGAAGATCATTAATTTAAGTTTTACAAAATCTCTTCCTGTGCATTTGAAAGTCCTCGAGGATGCCATCAGGTATGCCGAGGGAAAAGGTGTTTTATTTGTACACGAAGCTGGTAATCAGGCAGAGAACAGAGATTCCGTATCCCTGTTTCCCATGTACGCATACAGCGACGGAACACCGGTTAAAAACTGGTTGGAAGTTGGGGCGAGTACCCCAACTGCAAACTCAAAACTAATTGCTCCTTTTTCTGCCTATGGACCTAAGTCGGTCCACTTATTTGCCCCCGGGACAAATATTTTCACTTGCTATCCAGGAAACAAATACGGCAGGGAAAAAAGCACCAGCCTTGCAGCCCCAATGGTTACTGGAATAGCCGCGTTAATCTGGTCCTATTTCCCAAAATTGACAGCAGCCCAAATCAAACTGGTTCTAATGGAATCGGTTTACAAACCTGTTGGGTTATTGGTAGAAAAACCGGGCTCCAGGGATACTGTTCCTCTTTCTTCCTTGTGTTTAAGCGGGGGCCTGGTGAATGCCAGAAATGCTGTTTGGGCTGCTGAAAAACTCCTGAAAAAGAAAAAGCCCTGAGACTGTAAAGTCTTCAGGGCCCCTTCAAAAATCTTCCCGAAGATTATTATCCTTTTGGCTGTAGTGTTACCAAAGGAATGATGATTTCTTCCAGCGAGATTCCTCCATGCTGAAAAGTATCCCGGTAGAAGTTCACGTAGTAGTTGTAGTTGTTGGGGTAAGCAAAGAAGTAGTCGTGTGTGGTGAACACATAGGCTGTTGAAATATTGGCCTTGGGCAAAAAGAGGCGTTCAGGTTTCCTGGCCACGAATACATTTTTGCTTTCATCAAAACCCAGATTTTTACCTGCTTTATAACGCAGGTTACTGTTTACGTTTTTGTCGCCAACAATTTTGTAAGGGTTTTTTACCTTAACCGTTCCATGATCCGTGGTGAGGACCACCTGATAGCCCGCGTCGGCGATTTTTTTCAGTAATTCAAATAAAGGTGAATGATTGAACCAGGCTTTGGTCAGACTCCTGTATGCTGCTTCATCAGGAGCCAGTTCTCTGACCATCTGGCTATCGGTACGGGCATGAGATAGTGTGTCTACAAAATTATAAACCACCACATTGAGTGCATTTCCTTTGAGGTTATTGAACTTGTCTAAAAGGTCCTTTCCCTGTTGTGCGGTAATGACTTTATTATAACTCATTTTCATTCCTCCCAAACCTGCTTTTTGCATCTGACGGGTGAGGAACTCCTCCTCGTGCATATTCTTACCTTCATCCTCATCATCACCTACCCAGAGATTGGGATGGTATTTTTCCATTTCAGAGGGCATCATTCCAGAGAAAATGGCGTTTCGGGCATAGGCAGTCGCTGTAGGCAAGATGGCATAGTAGGTTTCATCTTCAACTACGTTAAACATTTCGGAAATGGCAGGCTGAAGCACTTTCCACTGGTCCAGCCTAAGATTATCTACCAAAATGAAAAACAATGGTTTATCGGCCTTCACATGGGGAAATACTTTTTTCTTCATGAGCTGATGGCTCAGTAAAGGTTTGTCTGCCTTTGGATCATTCAGCCAGTCTTCATAATTATCAGCAATGAACTCGGCAAAATTGGAATTGGCTTCATCCTTTTGCATGAAAATCACCTCTGCCATACTTCGGTTTTCGGTGTTTTCAATTTCCAACTCCCAATATATCAATTTCTTGTAAATGTCTGCCCATTCCTCATGGCCGATCCGATCGTTGTACACCATAGCAAGATTTCTGAAATCCTGCTGGTAACTCATGTTGGTCTTTTCGGTAATTAACCGCTTGTTATCCAGAAGTTTTTTTACCGAAAGGAGAATCTGACTGGGATTGAGCGGCTTAATGAGGTAATCAGCGATTTTTGCACCAATGGCATCTTCCATGATGTGCTCTTCTTCGCTTTTTGTAATCATCACCACTGGCACATTTGGCTTGTTGGCCTTGATCTGGGTGAGGGCTTCCAGCCCTGTAAGACCCGGCATGTTTTCATCCAGGAATACAATGTCAAAATGTTGTTGAGCCGACTTTTCTACGGCTTCCAAACCATTGTTAACAGGGGTGATGTCGTATCCTTTGCCGGTAAGGAAAAGGATATGTGGTTTGAGGAGGTCGATTTCGTCATCGGCCCATAAAATCTGAGGTTTTTGCATATGTATTGCCGGATGGGATCAGGCTTGTTAAATCCGGTAGTAAAGTGTCTTCAGTCCGGCGATTGTAAAAGGTTCAAATTAGGAGAGAAAGGAGCGGGTCGCAAAACGAAGATTGGGCTGAAATATTACAGTCAGATACAGAGGGCAAAATTCCCCGGTTGAAGGGCAAGAAGACGGTTCAGTTGCTGGCTTTTATTTTCCTCGCTTTAAATTTTTTATACCCTGCTGGTCCCAGAATAATCCGGAGCACCCTGTTTCCAACCTTCCATATTACAAATTCAAACCAGCTTCGGGCTCTTGAATATAGCGCAAAGAGCAACCCGGCATGTTGCTCATTGATGGCAAAAGACTCTTTCAGAACCTGCGTTCCATCGCTGGCTCCGCCATATCGTTTGTAGGCCACGAAACAACCCAAATGGGCAAACCTGGCATCCATTTTTTTTAAGCGCCAAAAGACATCAAAATCAGCAGCAAGCCTGTACTTCAAATTGAACATACATTTCAGGTGCATTTCCCTGCGCACGAAGGAACTCCGATGGTCGATACCAGGATTCCTTCCGAGCGTGAGATGGTTGGTAAAGAATGGGGCTACAGCCAAAGGAGATTCATGAATTACAGAGTATGAATTCCCATACCAGACATCAATTTCAGGATTGTTTTCTATGGCCTGAGCAAGTATGGAAGCCACACCCGGAACATACCAATCATCTGCATTTTTAAACCCGACCCAATCACCTGTCGCCAATTGAATCCCTTTGTTCATGGCATCATAAATGCCCTTGTCCGGCTCGGTTATCCAAAAGTCTATCCATTGTTCAAACTCCTGTATAATGGAAAGCGTTCCATCGGTTGAACCCCCATCGATCAGGATGAGTTCCAGGTTCGAATAGTTTTGATCTGCAATGCTTTGAAGAGCCTGTCTTAGGAACAATTCTGCATTGAAAGTTACCGTAACAATACTGATGGTTGGTTTTCCTGGCAGAGGAAAAGGTGAAATCCCCCAGGTTCTTTTGCCACCTTGTTTTTGCATAAAAAAAGAGAGGGCATAAATGCCCTCTCCTCATAGTCATTACTTATTTAAGGAACTTAAACTGGACCCTTCGGTTGGCTACTTTTCCGTCATCAGATCCATTATCCTGAATGGGGTTCTGCAAACCATAAGCTTTGGTTTTGATTTGATTGGCCGGAACACCAAGAGCTACCAGTTGCCTGCGGACGGACTCTGCACGACCTAAGGAAACCTGCCGGGTTACTTCTGCTCCGCCCATGTCGCATCCAAATCCTCCGATTTCCAACTTAATTTTTGGTCTGGACTTTAAGATACTGGCCATTTGTTTCAACTGATCAACGGCATCCTGGTCAATATCATAGCCATTGAATCCAAAACGAGGCTGTTTCTTCAAAGCATTCAACTGATCTTCTGTCAATGCCTGCTGGGTTCCCTTGTAAGGATCTGTACCCAGATATTCATCCGGAGTTACAACATCTGCAAGCCGGGCCTTTTGTTCGGCACTCAAATTGGATTGAGGGCGCTTCTTGCCTTTTCCTTTGGCGGCGGCTGGTTTTACAGCAGGTTTCCTGGCTGGCTTCACTGCCGGCTTCTTTGCAGCAGGCTTGGTTACCTGTGCAGCAGGCTCTTCTTTTACCGGCTTGTCTGGGGCCTGAACTTTTTCTACTGCAGGCTTCTGGGGATCCACTACTGGCTTTTCAGGAGTTGGAGCAGGTTTTGATACAGTATCCTTTTTCGGTGTGGCAGGAGGAACTGGCTTGGCAACAGGCTCAGCATTCATCTCTGTTGGGGACGGAACTACTTTTTTAGGTTCATCCAGATCGGATGATTTGTTGCCTTTGCCACCGCCCATGCCAGAAGCACTTATGTCTGAACCTTTCTTGCGCTTTCCTATATATTTCCTGAAGCCAACAATAATTTCTGGTGCTCCTGTACTGGATTTTACGTCTCCCAGGGAAGAGGTTAAGAAATCGTAGCTGAAAGCGAAAGCCCAGTCCCGCTGATTAATTTCCAGAGCGGTTACCAAAGCATTTTGTGTAGAATACCAAAGGCCAAGGCCTATAGAGCCTTCTTTAATAAATCCTGGCTTGTCCTGAAGCTTGTAGAAAAACTGGGAACCAATGTTGGTTTGATCGAGGTTTTGAACCTGGACATGCCGGACACTTGGCTTAATCTGAAATTGATTGTCTTCGAAGGCCAGTACACTTGCCTGAAAATTCCAGGAGATGGGATTAGAAAAATTAACTGTATTCAGGGAGACATTCGGCCTTGTGAGGTTATTTCCCCCCAAAGCAAACATAATGAAAGGATCTCCATTCAAGTTATACCGGACATAGGTAATCCCTGCATTCATATACAAAAACGTCCTTCTTTCCATTCCTGCAAGGTTTTCATTGAGGGACCGGTTGGGATCATAAGCACCGTTGTAATCGTCCCATTGACTTCCGGTCGTGATTTTGCCGGCATCAATTCTTCTTTGAAATATGCCAGGCTGGAGTCCGAAGGAAATTTTGTCGACCTTGGACAAATTGGTGATGTGCGCATAGGCAACTGAGAAGCCGGAAGTTGCAAACATCCCGTTGTATCCGGTCCGATCGGTAAGCATTTGAACCCCGCCTGCCCCAAATTTCCGGAACTGATCGTTGTTGTCTTTAATGTAAAAGGGCTTATATGCCGATACAAAAGGGGTAGCATAATTCCCCTGCTTTCCACCGAACTGATTCCGATACCCAAAATCAACTTTGATTTCCTCAGAAAGGCTCATCAAAGATGGATTGTTAAGCAATGGAGTCAAGGTGAATTGAGAAAAATTCATTTGCTGGCCAAAAGCCGGAACCACCAGGATCCACAAGGCTACAACACAGATTCTCTTGAACATTTCGATACGATTCTTCATGGTTTTCATATGGAGATGTGTCTGATAATTAGTTTAATAAAATAACTGAGCCCGACAAATGACCTCCTGTTACCCGAATAGGCTCACCGGTTTGGAAGGTTCCTTTTACACTCCATATATAAGATTCCTGACTGGCAGGTTTTCCCTTATAGTTGCCGTCCCAACCAGGCACAGTATCCTGATCCTCATCGGTTTCAACAATATCTTCAACACGATTTGTTTCGTAAACAACGTTTCCTAAACGGTCGAAAACTTTCACTTCAATGGTCTGAACTCCAAATCCATAGACTTTAAACCGGTCATTTTTGCCATCCTTATTCGGGCTGAAGGAATTGGGAACAAATATTTCATTGCTCACCCTCACCAAAATGGAGTCTGAAGTCTGACAACCATTAGAATCGGTTAACAAAACGGAGTATACATCTGTATTTTGGGCCGTGATGTTAAATGAAGGTTGATTTCCGGTGGTTTGCCCCAGAGCAACAGCGCCCTTAAACCATTCAAAGGTGGCAGCATTGGATGGTCCCTGGGTTGCCCTAATGGTATATTCGTCACGGACTACCAATGCAGTATCTTCCAGAAGCTTTACCTTAGGCAAGGTATCCACCTGAACCGAAACCGGCCCGGCAACAGCAAAACAGCCATTGGCGTCAGTCAGTCGGAGGGTGATGGCTGGTGTCGAAGTGCGAACCACGATCCTTGGTCCGGTGGGTGCATTTGGAACTCCGCCCCAAAGGTTTCCCGTAACACTGTTTGACGTGAGGACAACAGAATCTCCCTGACAAATCTGCAAATCGGGATCAGAACTTGCGATCACCGGCTCTGGCAACGGATTGACAGTGATGGTTACAGGTTGTGATATTGAAAAGCAGTTGTTGGAAGAATCGGCACGGACTGTGTAATTACCAGAAGCGGATACTGTAATTGAATTTC
>JBIPNA010000142.1:0-8666 GCA_044375665.1 Catalimonadaceae bacterium | reverse complement strand
CCTCGATTTCACCAGATACCAAAACGCTTTCTGTTCCAAATTTTCTGGATAGAAGTACAGCAAGCCCACCTTACCTGGCCCAAACTTTTTCAGAGAAAACCAGGGAGTATTATCAAAGAAACACCAACCTGATTTTGGTAAATAAAGAGGGAGATCTGCATGTAGAAGGAACCATTTCTCAATACAACATTACCCCGGTAGCTCCCGTAGGTTCCGGAACAGGTGTGGAAAGGGCAGCCCAAACCCGTTTGACCATCGGGGTTCAGGTAAAATTTACAAACAGTAAAAATAAAGAGCAGAATTTCGATCAGAGCTTTTCCTTTTACCAGGATTTCGACCAAAGTAAAACACTTACTTCTGTTGAGCGGGATTTGATTGAAACCATTTCGGACCAGATTATTCTTGATATTTTCAACAAAACTGTAGCCAACTGGTAAAGCATGAACCAACAGATTCTGGAACAAGCCCTGCAAACCGAAGGGCCATTGCCTGAAGAATTGGGCCCGTTGCTGGAGACAGCAATACAGAAAGCACCTTATGCTGCTGTTTTCCGTGCACTTTACGCCCGATGGGCCCATGATCAACAGGATTCCCGGTTTTCTGAACTGCTTACCCAGGCCGCCATTCAGGTCCCTTCGAGGGCTAAGTTGCGTGAATGGATTGAAGGTCCACTCCTGTTTTCCTTTTCCATAGAGCCCACAAAAACAGAGGAATTGGAAGAGGAATCTGCCAGATCAGAATCAAAAATAGCCGATGCAATTACGGAAGCATCTTTTTCGGAAGACCAGGCTGAGTCCTCCCCTTCTGAAACTTTTGAGGATGCTGTTCCTGATTTGACGGAGATGCAGGTTTTACCAGAAGAGGCCTGGGAATCAGAACCAAAAATATTGGACAAGGAAGAAGAGGTACCTACCTCTCATGTCCCCATAGATTCTCAGGACCCTGCTCCCAAAGAAGAAAACAGGTTTGGATTCGGCTTTGTCCGGGTAAAAGCACCCAAAAAGGCTACGACTTCCAAAGGACCAAAGGATCAATTGGATGCACGCCCTTACCACTTGGGAGAGCAGGATCAACCTAAAAACCGGTCTCGGAAAAAACCTGAAGATCAGTTGATTGAGCGGTTTCTTCAGAAGACACCCACCATTGGCTCAAGCCGGATTGAATTTGGTTCTTCAGGAGAAGCCGAAGACTTGTCCAGAGCAAGTGTTCAACTGGACCAGGAAATTGTAACCGAGAACATGGCCTATATTTATCTCAAGCAAAAAAATACCGCCAAAGCGCTGGATACTTTCCGGAAATTGCAGTTGAAGTTTCCGGAAAAAAGTGATTACTTTGCGGCCCTTATTAAAAACCTGGAAAACCAGGTCTGAAAGAAACCTATATGATTTTTGCCCTTATTGCCATTGTAGCCATTCTGGCTGTGTTAATGGTTCTCATCATTTTGGCCCAGGACTCAAAGTCCGGCGCACTTTCGAGCAACTTCGGGGCTTCCCAGGTAATGGGGGTTAAGCGCACTACAGATTTACTTGAAAAGCTCACCTGGGGATTGATGATTGCCATTATGGTACTCACCATGAGTTCAAAATTTCTAATCGGATTGGGTGAAGAAACCGAAGGTCCTTCTTCCAAAGCAGTTGAGCGTGCCAAAAGCCGGCCTTCTGCTCCGGCGCAAGCTCCTGCCCCGGCAACCCAGCAGCCATCTGTTGGTCCTGATGGACAGGGAGCTGACAGCGCTGCCAAGTAATTTACCGACCCCATTAAACGCCAAAGCCTCTTTTTCAAGGGGCTTTTTTTTATCCGGGAAATTGAAACAGCCCTTTTATTTCGACCCTGAACGGCGAACAAATCATGGGTTTTTCCATCGTATCTTCTCAAATCGTAGTGCTGCAGTCAGAATAACCATTGCTGTTTTTCCGGAAGTAAGGTTCAAATTCCGCTTCCTGGATACGGTTCATGGAAAACAGGGTACTTCCAATCCAGAGCCCGGTGGTAGGATTTGAATTGAATATGCATGTAACCCAGAAACGATGGTTGGAGCTTTCGGCTTAGAAACTGCTTCGGAGCGCCCGTATAATGCCAGGAATGCAGGACCGGAGAAATTGAAAAAGAGGGCCAGACCTGGCCTTGTGCATGAAAGCCAAAAAAACAACAGGTTGGCGCAGGTGCCTTAAAGGAAGTTCTAACCAAATGTCTACTACATATTAATTTCGGCCAGCCTCGATTGCTTTGATTATTTTTTCGACCAGGGCAATGGTGATGTCGTACTGTTCCTGAACTTCATCCACCTGGGTGAGGCCCTGAAAATGGCGTTGCATCAGCGGCGAACGAAGTACTTTTTCAAAATCAACAGCACCATTTTGTGCTGAATACCGGTCCAGAACTTCGTCGTAGTACACATTCAACCGCTTTTTTCGCTCAATATAGCCGTCCGTACTCAACAGCAGGGAAGGAATGCGCTCCTGATACAAATCAAGGATCCAGCCCCTAAGTTCCCGATCCTGAATGGAATATAATTTTCCACTTGACTTAAAGCCCTGAAAGGCTCCATCGTTGGCAATCAACCGGGTGGACGAGAAAAATACACTTTGGTATTTTTTCAAACTATCGCCATTCAATGGCTGATTTTGTGCCTCGCCTGCAAAATAGGTAAAGCCCTGCTGATTAAGCCGATAGCTCGCCTTGTCCAGCCGCATTTCCCGAAGGTCGTTCCTCAAATCGCCCGAAACGCCCTGAAGAAACTCCCAGGCAGTATCGGTTTCATCCAACTTTTGGCGGAGGTTTTCAAGCCAGGTGGCCAGTAACACCGAGAATACAATTACGGCGATGTCGCCAAGGGTTTTTGTCAGGTTTTTCATGGTCGGCTCCAGAGGCTGCAAGATGTTGTTTTTCCAGCTTCGCCGGCCGACGGATCCGGAACATTCAACTTTTCTGAAACCATTTCCTCGCGGAAAGGTTATTTTACATTCCACAAGAACCCCATCGGGACCAAAACTTTATGAATTTATTTCGAACGGAAGGATTCCGTTTTGCGCTAATCATTCCCTTTGTCTTTTTTTTCCTGTCGATTTCTGCCTTCTCCCAATCGGGAAAAGCTACCCTGTCCGGGTACATAAAAAGTGCCGACGACGGAGAAGCCCTGATTGGAGCAGGTGTGTATGTGGAAGAATTGAAAAAAGGAGCCACTTCGAATGTGTACGGTTTTTATTCCCTCACTTTGCCCAAAGGAAAATACACGGTCCGGTTTCTGTTTTTAGGATATGAAACGCAGGTCAAAACCCTGGATCTGGAAAATAGTCAGACCATCAACATTGAGCTTGCAGAAGAGTCCCGCCAAACCAAAGAGGTAGTCATCACGGCCGAACAGAAAGAGGTTGAGGCCAATGTGCGCTCCACCCAAATGGGCGTTGCCAAACTCGATATCAAAACCATCTCCAAAATCCCGCCCCTTCTTGGCGAGGTAGATGTAATTCGTTCCATCCAACTCCTTCCCGGGGTTTCGACTGCCGGAGAAGGTGCATCCGGTTTTAATGTACGGGGTGGCAGCATCGACCAGAACCTGATTTTGCTGGACGAAGCTCCTGTGTACAATTCCTCACACCTTTTCGGATTTTTCTCGGTTTTCAATCCTGATGCAGTGAAAGATGTGAAACTCGTAAAGGGCGGCATTCCCGCCCAATATGGTGGTCGGATCTCTTCTTTGCTCGATATCCGGATGAAGGAGGGAAACAGTAAAAAGTTTGAAACCAGCGGGGGTATCGGGCTCCTTTCAAGCAGGTTCGCCATTGAGGGACCCATTCTCAAAGACCGCATGTCTTTTATTGTGGCAGGCAGAAGAACCTATTTCGATTTGTTTTTTCCCTTTTCGCCCAACGATCAGTTGAAAAATACGGTGGCGTATTTTTATGACCTGACCGCCAAGGTGAACTACAAAATAGACAAACGAAATACCGTTTTTGCTTCCGGTTATTTTGGAAGAGATAAATTTGGTTTTGGGTCGGCCTTTGGATTTGAATGGGGAAATACAACCACGTCCCTACGTTGGAACCACGTGTTTGGATCTCAGTTGTTCTCCAACCTTACCGCATTTTACAGCAACTACGACTATGCCTTAAACATTGAAGCCAATGACGATGGTTTTAAATGGCAATCCGTAATCCAGAACCTAAGCCTCAAGCCAGAGTTTACCTGGTATCTGAATGATAAAAACACGATGACCTTTGGTGGACAGGTTTTGTACTATGATTTTCTTCCTGGTAAAACCACCATTTCGAGCGCCGGCGAACAAATTGTGAACAAGCTTCCCGAAAAATATGCCCTCGAAAACAGCCTTTTTATTAGCAACGACCAGGAATTATCGAAAAAGTTCCAGATTACATATGGTTTGCGGTATTCCTTTTTCCAGAATAGGGGGGCCGGTACGAAGCTCGTACTTGGCGACACCACCCCCGGAGTGAAACGCCCCGTGAAGGCATTCGAAAATGTTCCTACCGGCTCCACGCTGGCTTCTTACGGAAATCTGGAGCCAAGATTTTCTGCAAAGTATGAACTTACAGAAAACAGTTCCCTTAAAGCCAGTTACAACCGGATGGCCCAATACATCCATCTCCTGAGCAATACACAGGCATCTGTTCCTCTTGATGTATGGACACCATCCACCAACAACATCAAACCACAAATCGGAGACCAGGTAGCCCTGGGTTATTTCCGCAACTTTCTCTGGAAGGAAATGGATTTTGAATTCTCCTCCGAAGTATTCTACAAGACCATGCAAAACCAGATTGATTACGTAGACGGAGCCGACCTCCTGCTCAACCGAAGCCTGGAAGCAGAATTATTGCCCGGGGACGGAAGGGCGTACGGGCTGGAACTATATCTGAAAAAGCGAAAAGGGAAAATTAATGGATGGGTTTCTTATACCCTAAGCCGCTCTGAGCGACAAGTTTCAGGCATCAACAACCGCGACTGGTATCCTACCCGTTTTGACAAAACGCATAACTTGTATATTGTCGGAAATTACGAATTGACTTCAAAATGGTCGTTTTCAGCCAATTTTGTGTATAGCTCCGGGGTGCCAGGGACTTTCCCGACCAACCGCATAGAATATCAGGGCTACATCATCCCACACAATGCCGATAATCTGAGAAACAATTACCGGATCCCTGCTTACCACCGTCTTGATTTGTCGGCTACTTTCGACAAAGACAAGGATAAAGATAAGCGCTGGAAAGGGAGCTGGACTTTCGGAATCTACAATGTGTATGCCCGCCGAAACCCGTTTGGGATTTATTTCCGACAAGAACCCCCTTCTGAAAATCCGGCACCAGCCGACCGGGTATCCCAAAGCCGCAATACCCAGGCCATTCGGTTTTCAGTTCTGGGAACGCTCGTTCCTTCTTTTACATACAACTTTACCTTCTGATCCATGACACGAATGAAAACCCTTTTCTATTTTCTCCTTGTTGTGGCTTCTATGGGATTGGTTTCCTGCGAAGAACCAATTGCTATTGAACTGGACAAAGGAACTGCCCAATTGGCTGTTGACGGTTTGGTTATTGTGGATGATGGTCCGCAAAAAATACGACTGACCCTCACAGATTCCTATTTTTCAGGAAATTCCAATGCCGGTGGTGTTTCCGGAGCTACCGTAAAGGTGCAAACCAGCGATGGACAAACTTTCAGCTTTGCAGAAGACCCTGCCAATCCTGGCGATTATGTTTTTCCGGATTCAATCCATGCCGATACCGGTACTTATTTTCTGCTTTCCATTCAGCATCAGGGCGAAACCTATCAATCTGCTTCCCTCCTGATGCGGGGAACCTCGATCGACACCCTGAATCAGGAAGAAAGGCCCGCTGAGTTTGGAAATGAAGCCGGCACCTACCTCAATTTCAGAGCAAGGGACCCAAAAGGTTTTGGCGACTTTTTCTGGATACGGTATTCCTTAAACGGAAAAAGAGATTTGAGGCCAGGTAAAATCCTGGTTTCTGCAGACGCAGCTTTCAACCCGGGATCTGCCGATGGACTTGAGTTTATTTATCCGGTTCGAAATTCGGTCAACAACGAAAAAGGATATTTAAAGGGAGATCAGATAGAAGTGGAACTGCTTTCCATCGATGTGGAAAACTACCGGTTCCTGTTCGAAATGAATACCCAAATCAACAATACCGGGCTTTTCGCCGAACCTTTGGCCAATGTGCGGGGCAATATTATAAACAGCCGCGACCCGAAAGGGAAACAGGCCGTTGGTTGTTTCGGGGTTGCAAGGGTGGCCAGAGCATCCCTCACCATTCAATAAAACAAGGGCTTGTAACATGGTGGGAGCCTTCTTACCTTGCAAGCCCGTGTTGTTCAGATTGAATAGTTTCATCCGTCAGGTTGGTTTTTTGGGCCTGTTTTTATGTCTGGTTTCTGGAAGAGGTCAGGCCCAGTTTTTCTCTTTTTCTCCATTTTTCGGAATCGAGGTTTCCAGAGGAGGCAGTCCATTACCCCAGGCTTTTTGCGGAGGCTTTAACTCAGGACAGTTTGTCCACTGCGATCTGAACAACGATGGTTTGGACGACCTGATTGTCTACGACAAAGCCTCAAGAAAATCGCTCACTTTTATACAGGCATTAAATGGTTCGACCCCTTTTTGGCAATACAGGCCTGAATTTGAAGACATATTGCCACCATTAGAATCCTGGGTGGCGACTGCTGACTTCAATTGTGACGGGAAATTGGATATTTTCACCCAGACTTCTTCGGGGATCAAGGTCTTCCGAAATACATCGCTTTCCCCGGGTCAGGCCGCTTTTTCGCTGGAAGCCGATGGCCTTGTGTCGCAGGGAAACAATGGAATGGTGAATATTCAGGTCAACCCTTATGGCGCTCCTGCTTTTACGGATGTAGATGGGGATGGCGACATGGATATCCTGACCTTCAATTTTTCAGGTAACACCGTAGAATATCACCAAAACCGTATTTTAGAAACCTCTGGTAATTGCGCAGGGATGCAGTTTAAAAAAGATTCCTGCGTCTTTGGGTTGTTTGCCACCAAGCCTACTTGTGGAGATATCAGACTGAACACAGGATGTTTCGGGCAAAGGCCGGCTGGCGGAGGAGACCTTGCTGGTGATCCGGATGCAGTACCCGCCCGGATCCAACATGTAGGTTCCCAACTTTGCGCCCTCGATCTGGATGGAGACAACGACAAAGATCTGCTGGTTGGCGATATAGGTTGTTCCCTGCTCAACAGACTTACCAATGGCGGAAGTGCACAATCGGCGGTCATTACGCAGGCCGATACCTTGTTTCCTTCCCCATCCCAATATGTAAAGGTAGATGTCTTTCCCTCGGCTTACCCGGTAGATGCCAATCTGGATGGTAAAACAGACCTGGTGATTTCGCCAACTTTTTTCAACAACTATACCGATGGATTTGTACACAATACCCGTCAGGGAGCCCACCTTTATGTAAACCAATCGACCACATCTGTTCCTTCTTACATTTTGGCAGAACGCGATTTTTTGCAAAGAGACGCCATTGAGCTTGGGGAAGAAGCAAGTCCGGCATTTGCCGACGTAGATGCTGACGGCGATATGGATTTGTTTGTCGGCCACCTGGGCAGGAAACAAGGAGGCCAGTTGCAGTCATCCATTTATTTTTTTCGCAACATTGGCACTATTCTGGAACCTCGCTACGACCTCGAAACCAGCGATTTTTTAGGTTTGTCGGAATGGATGGTTAAGAGAATCCGCCCTGTCATCGAAGACTTTAATGGAGATGGAGCCATCGATTTTGGATGGATGTCTTCTCCGGGAACCATCCCTACAGATTCCACAAGGCTTCGTTTTCTGCTGAATCAAAATCCTGCGGGACAACCATTTTCCTTCCCTGCTTTATCCCAGACACGTTTGTTTCCATTAAACTTCAATCTTTATGATTGTCCGGTTTTTACCGACATCGACGGGGACGGCCTTCGGGATATGCTGGTAGGGAAATACAGCGGACGGATTCAATACTGGCGGCAAACCCAACCCTGGCCCAACTGGCAGTACCAATTGGGCAATGCGAATTATGGAAATATTGCCCGGGCACCTTTCGCGACCAATCCGGTTTTGGCCCTTGCCGATGCAGACCAGAATGGGCAGCTGGATCTGGTGGTGGGTGACTTCACCGGTCAGATCAAGATTTACCGTGATTTCAGGCAACAACCATTTACACAGTTCACCGCAGATAGTACGACATTTTTCAACACGATATTGAATTTGAAATTATCGCATAGCTGGAGCAACTATGTGTCGCCGGCCTTGGCCGACCTTAATGGGGATGGCTTTCCCGAAATGGTGATTGGTCAGGCGGGCGGAGGCCTGGGTTTGCTCGTAAACAGGTTGGGACCAAATGCCATTGCGAAGCTGCCACCCGGGGAAACTCCGGTTTTATTTCCCAATCCCCTGCCTTTGGGAGAACGATTGTCCTGGCGAGATGCAAAACCCGATCATATCCGGTTGTTTTCCGTTCGGGGGGAAGATCTGGGTGCCGGCGAGTTTTCAAATGGTACCTGGGCTCCTGGTGCCCATGTTCGGCCAGGTTTGTATTTTATACACTTTGAGTTGCAGGGCCGGCCATATGTCCAGCGCCTTTCACTGATTTCCAATGAATGAATATTTGTTAACCCAGTACAGTCA
>JBIPNA010000141.1:0-8671 GCA_044375665.1 Catalimonadaceae bacterium | reverse complement strand
TATGGCACCGGTCATGGTTCCCAGGGCCAGCAAAGCGCCCAACCAAACAGCAGGTCGGTACAACAGGCAGAGCCCGGCAATCAACTCCACAATGCCAGACCCGATTCTACCCACAGGCTCTACACCCAGGGTTGAAAAAATGAAGACACTTTCTTCTGCACCTGTAAATTTAAAAAACAAGGTCTGAAGCAGGATAAACGCCGCCACTCCTCTCAAAACCCAATGGATAACCGCCTGCATCTTATTTGTAAATTTTTACCGACCAGTTCTCCACCGCCTTGGTTTTCAAGGCCTTTTCATCCTCATTCCAGTCGTTGAGGGTGTTACAAAAAAAGTCTTTGTAAAACAGATTAACCTTCCCGTCCACAATTTTAAAATTCTCGGGATCCGGCTCCACCTTCGAACTTTTGGCGCCCACCGCATAGGCGCACCATCCGCCATAGGCCGGTTCGTACGCATCCGGTTTGGCCAAAAACAGCTGTTTGTTTTTCTCTGTGGCAAATCGGTAAACAATGCCTTTGTGGATCACCACAAACTCTTTTTTTCCTTCCAGCGGCTTCCCCGAAAAGTAGGACACCGGATCATACCCCTGAAGCGCCACGCCCTTTTTGTCGAGCCAGAAATGCTTTTTCCGGAGATTGGTTTCCGCAGTGGGTGTTTGGGCCCCGGCCTGCCATAAGACACAGAAAAGGGCGCCGATCAAAATCAATGGTTTCATTCTTTTTTTGTTTCGGGCATGGGTGTATCGCCGCGAAGCATCCTTACAAGGGAAGCTAAAAAAAAATGATATCTCAATGAAAATCAGGACCTATTATTCATTTGGGGGTGCCGGCTCCTGACGTCGCCGTCGGGCCCTTTGCTGCAAATCCTCGCCCGGGCCGGTGGCCAATTGGTTATAAAACTTCCCCATTTCCGGCCCGTCCTGTGGGTTTTCCGCGTCGGTCCCTCACCCGGCGCACGCTCTTTAACCAGCAGCCAGGCCCTTTAGGAAGGGAGCGTTTCGGGACTGATCAACAGTTCTTCCAGAAACCGGACGATGGTTTCTGAAGCTCCCTTTTGCCGTTCAAAATACAATTGCGCATTGGAGCGCCACTTTTCCCGGGCCTCTTCTCCTTCTGTAGCCTCCTGAAAAAAGGCCCATACCGATCCTCCTTCCGGAAAACTGCGGGCCAGTCCAAGGCTCAAAAGGTCGCGGGCCTCCTGGAATTTTTCATAGCGGGGTCCGAAACCAACCGGGATGCCATATACTGCCGGTTCGAGGGTGTTGTGGAGTCCGGTTTTAAAGGCACCACCTACCCAGGCGGCATCTGCATACCGATAGCTACGGGATAAAAGGCCAAGGGTATCCAGGACAAGGATATCGGTTTCTGGTTGATCTTCTTTCCATGTGGTGTATAGTTCAAATGGTAGTTGAAGCGCAGAAATCAGGTGGCGCAACTGGCTGCTCTCTATTTCATGTGGCACCACCAGAACCCGCCACAAGCCATGTGCTTCCACAACGGCATGGCGAATAAAATCTCTCAGATAAATCAAATCTTCGGCCCATGCCGAGCCCACAATCAGGAGTTTATGGTCGCCTTTCCAGGTTTCGAGCCAGGGAATTTCAAGGGCATCATGCTTCAGTTCGAGCACCCTGTCGACCCTGGTATCGCCATTGATGGTCAGGTTTCTGATATTGGCTTCCCTGAGCACCTGGGCCGTAGTGGTATTTTGAACAAAAAAATGGGTGATCAACGGAAAGCAGGCCTTCAACAATTTTGCATAAGGCCAGCGGCTCAAAGCATCTGGTTTTAAAATACAGCAAACCGAAACTACCGGCACCTGAAACCGATGGGCTGTAGCCAGGAGATTGTACCAGAACTCATACTTAACCAGCACCAATGCCTCCGGACGAAGGATCTTGATGATCTGAGCGGCCTTCCAGCGCCGATCAGCGGGCAGATAAAATGCAATATCAACCAGAGGATGGGCCGATTTCAATTCAAAACCGGAGGGAGAATAAAAAGAAACCGCCACGCCAAAATCGGGAAACCGTGCTTTCCAGCTTCGGATAATGGGCAAAGCCTGCTCGAATTCGCCAACGGAGGCTGCATGAAACCAAATTATCCTGGTCTGAGGTTGGCTCTCCCTGAATTTTCGGAGTCGGGCAAGGGTATTTAACCTTCCCGATTGCATTTTTCTGATTTTTCCAGAAAAGGCAGCCCCAACCCAAAGGGCGGTTTCGTAAAGGCTGATGGCCGTTTCGTAAGCAAGTCGAAAGGTCTTCATGGCCCTGCAAATATAGGCGGTTCCCATCCGATACCTGTTCGCAGAAGGAAAACCTCCCTTTCAGCACAGGTTTCCCAAAAAAAAGTTCATTTTTGCGCCCTAATTCTTTCTTTACCTCATGTCCAATCCAGCACTTAGCCTTTCCCAGATTGAAGAACTTCTGGGAAAAGACGCCTCTTCATTGTTGAATCACCAATCCAGGACCATCGATAAGAGTCAGCTCCACCTCCCGGGATCCGATTTTATGGATCGGGTTTGGTTGGGCACAAACCGAAATCCTCAGGTACTTCGGAGTCTGGGTCAGATTTACAATTCAGGTCGGCTTGCCGGAACAGGTTATACTTCTATCCTTCCCATCGACCAGGGGATTGAGCACTCAGGTGGTGCTTCTTTTGCAAAAAATCCGATTTATTTCGATCCTGAGAATATTTGCAAACTGGCCATCGAAGGGGGCTGCAATGCAGTAGCCACCACTTTTGGAAATCTGGCCATGGTTTCAAGGAAATATGCCCATCGCATACCACTTATTGTAAAAATAAATCACAACGAACTGTTGACCTATCCCAACAAAGCCGATCAGATTATGTACGGTTCTGTCCGGGATGCCTGGAATCTGGGTGCTGTGGCAGTAGGTGCCACCATTTATTTCGGATCTGACAACTCAGGACGCCAGATTCTGGAAGTTTCAAAGGCGTTTGAAGAAGCCCGGGAATTGGGTATGGCCACCATCCTTTGGTGCTACATCCGTAACAATGCTTTCAAACAGGGCGGCATCGATTACCATGTTTCTGCCGACCTTACAGGACAGGCAAACCACCTGGGCGTCACCATTCAGGCCGACATCATCAAGCAAAAACTTCCGGAAAACAACGGTGGCTACAAGGCCCTCAATACCGGTGGATCTTCGTACGGAAAACTGGATGAGCGCATTTATACCGAACTTACCACCGATCATCCCATCGACCTTTGCCGCTACCAGGTGGCCAACTGCTACATGGGCCGTGCAGGACTAATCAACTCAGGAGGAGACTCCAAAGGGGTTACGGATCTGGCAGATGCAGTAAAAACAGCGGTCATCAACAAAAGAGCAGGAGGAATGGGTCTGATTTCTGGTCGTAAGGCCTTCCAAAAACCCATGACCGATGGCATTACCCTGTTGAATGCCATCCAGGATGTGTATTTGAACAAAGACATCACAATAGCCTAAGCACCCACAAAATGCCCTGGTTTGTAAGGCAAAACAAAGGAATCGTCACCCCCACAGAGCTCAAAAGGGAAACCCCTGACGGGCTCTGGTATCAGTGTCCGGAATGCAAGAATGTCATTCTGAGCAAGGCCCATAAAGAAAATGCATTTACTTGTCCCACCTGCAACCACCACGAGCAGATAGGTTCTGAAGAGTATTTCGGAATTTTGTTCGACGATGGTTATGAAGAATTGTTTGGCAACCTCACTTCGGCCGATCCATTGGATTTTGAGGATACCAAAAAATACCCCGACCGACTGAAAGCGTCGATGGCAAAAACCGGGATGAAAGATGCTGTCCGGGTTGGGAAAGGGGCCATTGCCCAACATCAGGCAGTCGTGGCCTGCATGGACTTCAAGTTTATCGGCGGATCGATGGGTTCGGTGGTAGGCGAAAAAATTTCCAGAGGCATTCAGGCAGCCCGTGCCGAAGGAATTCCCTTTATCATGATTTCCAAATCGGGAGGAGCCCGGATGATGGAAGCTGGTTTTAGTCTGATGCAAATGGCAAAAACCTCGGCTCAGCTGGCTTTGCTGGCAGAGGCAAAATTGCCCTACATTTCCGTCCTTACCGATCCTACTACAGGCGGTGTTACAGCGAGTTTCGCCATGCTGGGTGATTTCAACATTTCCGAGCCCAAAGCATTGATCGGCTTTGCCGGACCCCGGGTTGTTCGTGAAACCATCGGAAAAGATTTGCCAGAAGGATTCCAGAGTGCCGAGTTTGTTTTGGAACACGGTTTTCTGGATGCCATTGTTGACAGAAAAGAACTGAAAAACACCATCCAAAACCTTCTCCGGATGGTACGGCTCTGATGGAAGCCATGGTCTTGAAAGCCGATGTTCTCGTTTTTGCCGCCCATCCGGACGATGCTGAACTGGCTTGCGCCGGAACCGTGGCAGCCATGGTGCAAAAAGGAAAAAAAGTTGTTTTTGCCGATTTAACCCAGGGAGAAATGGGCACCAGGGGCAGCGAAGAACTACGCCGGGAGGAAGCGCTTGCATCGGCAAAGATTCTTGGCCTGACCGATCGGGTGCAGCTTTATTTGCCAGACACGCGGTTTGAAAACAACCGCACCGACCAGATTCCCCTCATTCAGACCATCCGGCGATTTCAGCCAGACCTGGTTTTGTGCAATGCCCGGGAAGACCGGCATCCGGACCATGGCCGTTCGGCCAGATTGGAAGAAGACAGCTGTTTCTTTTCGGGATTGGCTAAAATAGAAACCGAGTGGGAAGGTAAAAAACAGGAACCCTGGCGCCCGGGACTGGTACTTCATTATATCCAGGACCGGTGGATTAAGCCGGATGTTGTGGTGGATATCACGCCTTTCTGGAAGATCAAAATGGATTCGATTATGGCCTTTGGATCCCAGTTTTACAACCCCGCTTCCACTGAGCCGGAGACCTATATTTCCAAGCCTTCATTTTTGCATTTTTTAGAAAGCCGGGCAAGAGAAATGGGACACCTTATCGGGGTGGACATGGGCGAGGGTTTTACTTCGGGCCGGCCCATTGGGGTAAAGGATCTGGCCGATTTGATTTAACCTGGAACTGCCTGGACAGGTGGGACTTTTGAAATTTAGAGGCTATTTTTTTTTCGGGAAGCAAGGCCTTTAGATCAAGATGTTTTTCGGCTGGGTGATTGGGTTTGTTGTTGGGAGAGAGTGGTGGTTGTTTGACTAAACGGTTTTGTTTGGGAGCCGTTCTCCTTCTTTTTGGCTTGATACAAAAAGAAGCAAAAAGATCAGGAACATCCAATCGGCCTGCAAGCAAGGCCTCTGCTCCTCCGTGGATGTTCGGGCCAGCGCACGTTGGAAAGTTAACCGTTGTTGGGAAGAGCTTTGGGTTTTTGCTTTGAATATTTGACCGAGTTTTTTTGACTGAACCGTTTTGATTGGGAACCGTACCCCTGTCGAATCCAAGATTCGGGTACCCACCGAAGTAGACCGAGTCCACGCCGAGCCGGGGGTGTTTTGGCCCCAGCGGGGCCCGATGTCGGTAGCCCGGTCCAATTCCCAACCGATCTGGCCCCATCGGGGCCTAATGTTGGAGCGATTTGCTTTCAGCAAGACAAAACGTTTAAGCACTTTAGCGGGCCCATTACATTGCGCCCCTACAGGGCGAAATCCTTTCTTTTTTTTCCATGCTACCAACATTGGGTCCCTAAAGGGACCAGAATGCAAATTGAACCGAACCGGGGGGGGCTTTGCTTTTGTTTGAAGGACTGGTGTTTCATTGACTCAAGGGTTGAGTCAGGGAACCGTTCTCCTTCTTTTTGGCTTGATCCAAAAAGAAGCAAAAAGATCAGGAACATCCAATCGGCCTGCAAGCAAGGCTTTGTTCGGCGAAGACTCTGTCTTCGTCGGTGTGTCAGCGAATGTTACATTCGCGTTGCGCAGTGACTAAAGTTGGACTGTTTAACGATTTAGCTGTATCCTATTCAATAACATTTCAGAAGGCAGATTGAGTAGTTGATTTTTCAGGAAAAGTCTCCTGCCAGAAAAAACAATATGAACTAACCGTACCTCTGTCGAATCGGAGATTCGAGTACGCAACGACGGAGACAAAGTCTCCGCCGAACCTGGGATGCCCAAATGCAGATTTTGTTTTACCAGCAGGTTGGCGGATTACAAATCCGCATTATCAGGTTCCGGGATGCCCTGCGGAACATCCCGGACAGCCCAGCCGAACCTGGGATGCCCAAATGCAGATTTTGTTTTACCAGCAGGTTGGCGGATTACAAATCCGCATTATCAGGGTCCGGGATGCCCTTCGGAACATCCCGGACAGCCCGCAGCCCAGGACTGAACTGTTTTGATAGGGGACATTTTTTTGTCCCCTTGGGGACAATCTATTGGTAGAAAATTGGTCCAAATGAAATTTAAAAGTGCCTTTAGGCACGAAATATAAAAGCCCAGACAAGGGTAGTTCAACATCAATCCAATCAACCCGCAATGCCCCGCCTCCACCGTGGATTTTCGGGCCGGGGCACCATGGGACGCGGTCTGTTTTTAGGGAGGAGCGCCGAAGCACCGGAGCGATGGTTACTGGATTTTGTGGTTTGGGTGAGGGGGCGACGCGTAAAACCCACAGCCCGGGCCGAAAACGGGTCAATAATTCCTGAACAGGCCATCCGGACCGGGCGAGGATTTGCAGCAAAGCACCCGACGGCGACGATAGGAGCCGGCACCCCCAAATTTGCCTTTTGGGAAAAGCGGGAAGCAGACTAAAAATTGGTTTACTGCCGGAGGAGTGTCTGGTGGTGTGTTTGCTGTCCATCCCAAATCCAGGCATGAAACCAGTTGCCACTTCCACCTGGGAGCTTCAGGAGGGTTTTTGAAGTAATCTCCTGCTCGTGCACAAGGCGACCTGTGGCATCGTAAATCCGAACCTGAGCTGAGGGCGTATTCTGATGAAGAGGACAATACCATGTGCCATTCCCTGCGGGCGAAAAGCGAAGATCTGACTCCAATTTTTGGCCAAAAACAAGGGCACGAACAGGCCCGGGTGTCCAGATGCCCGGCTGGGTTTCCATATCGATCCGGTAAACTACTTTCTCCCTTAAAAGAGATGCTGCATCGGAATATCCGAAAGCAGTTTCCGCATCATTTTTCGATTGAATGACGCCTCCGATGTGCACAAAAGGTTGGTTACCTGTTTTTTTCCAGATCCGGAACTGTTCTGGTTTCCGGGAAAAACCGACATCCCAATGAAGGAACACCTGAGATTCTTTCTGAACTGCCTGAAAACCCGTAAAGCCAATGGGCAATGGGTCGTTGTCGGATTCGGCAATGGCGAAGTCGCCTGAAGCGGGGAGGTTGTTTCTGCGTACAGATCCGTCGGATTGAATATAGTCGGTGGTCGATTCGGGATTGCTGAGGTCGCCATCCAAAATCCAGTTTGCCGGGGCAGCAGACCGGCGATAGAATGAAAACGGAGACTGGGTTGAATAGAAATCGGGATAAAGCCAAAGGTGGAAAACAAGGTTTCCGGCATCAGGGCTCAGGTTCCAGTAGCCATTGGTGAGCAAACCAGAATAGATGGAAGCACCATCGAAATCGGGAACAAATCCGGAAGCAAGGGGATGAAGATTGGGGTTCTGTGCCAGGAAGCGTACATCGAGAAACTGAATTCCACTATTGAGCGAAACCGGCTCCACCCTTGCCAATTGCACAGAAGCAGCCGTTCCAACCGGGAACTGGTAAGTAAGCCCGGCATTGATCCGGCGCCGGAAAGTACCATTGATCCAGGAACCTGGGTTTTGAACCAGGGCCCCGGATGCTGCATTGTCAAGGGTAATGAGGTTGCTGCCTGCATCAAGTCTTCCTTGCTGGAGCCGCAGTTCATCGTCGGCAGAAACGGTTCCGAAAGCCGCCTGGTGCTGGGGATTTGCGAGTTCGAGCCGGGAAAACCGACCTTGTACCTGAGAAGGCAAACCGGAGCCTGACACCAGGACTTTCCCTCCGGCGGTATTCTGAATCCGACCGGGTCCGGTTTGAACGGAGTCGGTGATGGTTACCAGGTTGGATCCTGCCTGTACATCGATTGAAGAAGTTTGCCGCCATGCCTTCATTGAAACCGGGGCTGTGATCTGGATGCTGTTTGAATTGCTGACCCAACACCTGCGAAAGGTAGTTGAAGCAGGACCGGCAATCTGCATAGGCACGTTTCCGCCAAAGGAAACGACAGAGCTGGCATTGAGGTTGAGTGCGGCTCCCTGATTGATCCAGTTTGCTCCGTTCAAAAACAACAGGGAGCCGGGACCTTGCAGAAACTGGGCTCCGGAAGCGAGTGTAAGGGCATGATTTGAAGGATTTTGTCCCTGAATTTCGCAGGAACCCTGAATTTCGAATGAGGCATTGGCAGCAACCGTAACCGATCCGGAATGCACGGATGTCTGAACGATGGACTGATTGGTTCCGGTTGCAGAGAGTTCAAGACCTCCGGTAATATTGACCTGATCGAGATCGAGGCGGGCGGTCTGATGCACCAAAATGGCCCGGCTGGTATTGGCAGCAGCCTGAACAGACAGGTTTTTCAAGGTGAGGCGTTCCAGGTTTTGGACGGTTATTGCATCGTTTATCGCCCCCACCACGACATCTGCGGGAAGACCGGTTTCAGACTGAACGGTGATGGTACCGGCTGTCGGGTTGCA
>JBIPNA010000140.1:0-8675 GCA_044375665.1 Catalimonadaceae bacterium | reverse complement strand
TGAATCAGTAGAAAATCCGACAGAAGAAAATATCAACCGGAATATTTTCCGGCTCCTTGCCAAGATGCCAACTTTCGTAGGTTGGGCTTATAAAAAGAGCATGGGGCATCCGGTAAATTATCCCCGTAACCAATACGACTATTGTCAGAATTTTCTGCACATGATGTTTGCGCTTCCTGTTGAAGACTATCATCCGGACCCAGTCGTTGTAGATGCCCTGAACAAGCTTCTCATCCTGCATGCCGATCATGAGCAAAACTGCTCAGCAAGCACAGTAAGGATGGTTGGGTCTTCGAAGGCAAGCCTTTTCTCTTCTATATCTGCAGGAATAAATGCTCTTTGGGGCCCCCTTCATGGAGGCGCAAACCAAGAAGTGATTGAAATGTTGGACGAGATTCTGGCCATGGGAATCAATCCTCTCGATTACCTGGAGAAGGTAAAAAGAAAGGAAGTCCGCCTGATGGGTTTTGGTCACAGGGTTTATAAAAATTTCGATCCACGAGCGAAAATCATCAAAAAAGCCTGCGATCAGATTTTGTCACAACTCGGCCAGAAAGACCCGATTCTTGACATCGCCAAAGCGTTGGAAGAAGCTGCCCTGACCGATGACTACTTCATCAGCAGGAAACTTTATCCAAATGTAGATTTCTACAGCGGAATTATTTACCGGGCCCTTGGTATTCCCACCAACATGTTCACCGTTATGTTTGCATTGGGAAGGCTACCCGGCTGGATTGCTCAATGGAAAGAACTGAATAATTCAAAAGAACCGATTGGAAGGCCCCGCCAGATTTACACAGGGGCTGTAAACCGGGACTATACTCCACTTTCAATTCGCTAATCATTTCAGCCCTCCCTGAGGGCTTTTTTCTTTTGTCTCAGACCAATCCCATCATGAGAAACACTATATTCTTCTTTCTATTTTTGACTTTCGGCCTCACTTTCCATTCAGCCATAAGCCAAAATGGAGTCAATATTGGATTTGCCGAATTGAAAGGCTATTCAGTAAAGGCTGGATTTGAGCCAAAGTCGGGCTATAATACCCAGTTGTTTGCCCGTAGAGATCAATTTTTTCAACACTACAAACCTGCAACAAGTGGGGTAAAACCAGGGAAGCTGGATTTCAACAAGTTTGTGGTTTTGGTTTGCCAGTCGGCACCTACCAAAGTTGAAACCAATCTGAAGTTGGAAAGAATGGTCAAAGTACTAGGGACACTGGAGGTTTACTTTACGGCCACTACCGGAAAAACCAGAACAACCGCATATACCCCATCCTGCATGTATACCACGGCCATAGACAGAAGTCTGAATGGGATGGTATTTTTTGTAAATGGAAAAGTTGTTCAGGATTTGCGCAATTAACCCAACGAACCCGCGGTTTTGAATCGCCCGGACCTTTCCATCGTCATCGTAAACTACAATGTAGAGCACTTTCTGGAGCTCTGCCTTCATTCTGTTCAAAAAGCAATAAACGGTATTTCGGCTGAAGTCTGGGTTGTAGACAACCATTCCTCCGATGGATCTGTACCCATGGTGTCCACAAAATTTCCCTGGGTAAAACTGATTTCAAACCAGGAAAATATCGGCTTTTCAAGAGCCAACAATCTGGCCATTCGTCAATCCGAAGCACCATTTTTGCTGCTTCTAAATCCCGACACTGTTTTGGCAGAAAACTGCCTTTCCACTTGTCTGAACTTTATGCTTTCCAATCCTCGTGCAGGTGCGGTTGGTGGAAAAATGACAGATGGCTCTGGTACTTTTTTACCTGAAAGTAAAAGGGGTCTTCCTACCCCCTGGGTTTCGTTTTGTAAAGCTTTTGGGCTAGCCGCTTTGTTTCCCGATTCACCCAGGTTTGGCAAATACTACCTGAGCTATCTTCCTGAAAATGAAACGCATGAGGTAGATGTTCTTTCGGGTGCTTTTATGTTCATGAGGAAAGAAGCCCTGGAAAAATCGGGGCTGCTGGATGAAGACTTTTTCATGTATGGCGAAGACGTGGATTTAAGTTACCGGATTCAAAAGGCAGGGTATTCCAATTTTTATGTACCAGATGCCCGTTTGCTTCATTTCAAAGGAGAAAGTACAAAAAGAGGAAGCTTTCGGTTTGTCCTGCATTTTTACAAAGCCATGCTCCTTTTCTCAAGGAAGCATTTTCAGGGCCAGCCTGCATTTTCACTTTTCATCTATCTTGGAATTGGGCTTAGGGCATTTCTGGCTTTTTTGAAACGAATTGTCAGCTATTCAGGCGCATTCTTTCTCGAATTCGTACTGGCCTTTCTCGGGATGGCATTCATTAAAAACTGGTGGGAATTGAATTTCAAAGGCGTTCCGGGGATGTATCCGGATTTCTTTATTCAGTTGCTGGTGCCGGTATATCTGGCTGTCTGGATTGGATCAACCCGGTTTCTGGGGCGCTTTTCAAGAGAATTCAACCACAGCTCTATATTGCAGGGAATAGCATTGGGAACCATTCTCATTTCCGGCATCACGAATTTTTTCGACGATTATCGTTTCTCAAAAGGCCTCATATTGATTGGAGCTGTATGGACCTACCTGATTGTTACCCTTAGGTTCATGGTGGCTCAATGGCTCTCCGACAAATCTGCCTTTTTCCAGTATCACCGGAAAGACAGGGTTTTGGTGGTAGGTGATGAAGAACATTATTTCCATGCCAGAAGGCTTTTGCAAAGTTTCGAACGAAATGTGGTTGTAGCCGGCTGGGTGGGTGACGCTTCGGAAATGAGCAGTTCCCCCGAAGCTTTAGGCAACTTAGAAAACATTCAGGAACTTGCTTACCGCCTTGGCCTGGACGAAATTCTGTTTTGCCTGGGTAGTTTGTCCAATCGAAGAATTCTTGAAACCATCCAGCAATACAGGTCCAAACAATTACGATTTTCCTTTTTGGTTCCAAATGGGGACTTTATTGTCAGTTCAAGCGATAAACACCATCGTGGAAAAGTATTTCACAGTGATTCTATACCTGAACTCCTTAAGCCATACAATCTCCGAAAAAAACGACTTACAGATTTGGTTACCAATGGTTTAGTTCTGGTTTTTTTGCCATTTTTTTTGTTCAGGGGCCTGTCTTCCGCAAAATTTTCCAAAGCCTGGTGGGAGGTATTGAAAGGAAGGAAAACATGGATTGGCCCGGAAAGTCATGCATGGGAAGGATTTGGATTAAAACCGGCGGTTATCTCCATGAAAATTCTTGCCGGAACAGATGCCCATCCGCACCTCACGGATCGGCTCGATGCTTTGTATCTGAAGGAATATCATCCTGGCCAGGAAATCTGGACGGTGTTGAAAAATCTCCACAAAATCAGATCCTAAGGTGAATAATTGTATGGGGATAAAACCTGGACTTGATTTCAAGGACCTCTGATTGAAAAACCGGGAAGATAGAGGACCGTTATTTTCAGGAAAAACCCACCTGAAACCCTACCTTTGCGGCCTGCACCAAAAACAAAAATCGACCTTGAACACTAGCCCCAACCCTCAAAAAACCAGAAAAAAGGCAAACTCAGACCTTTTTGGAAAAAGCTTGCTCAGGAAAGAGGATGTACTACGGGATTATGCCGTGGGCTTCGAAAGCCGCCAGATAAGCCTGATGGGAAGAAGGGAAGTATTTGCCGGGAAGGCCAAATTCGGGATTTTCGGTGATGGTAAGGAAGTACCTCAACTGGCCATGGCCCGGTTTTTTCAAAATGGAGACTTCCGGTCAGGATATTACCGTGATCAAACATTCATGCTGGCGATTGACGCTCTGACAAGCCAACAGTTTTTTGCTCAATTGTATGCCCATGCAAGTCTTGAGGATGAACCGAGTAGTGCCGGACGTCAGATGAGTTGCCACTTTGCTACCCGCTTCCTCGATGAAACAGGTGCCTGGAAAAACCTGACGAGTCTAAAAAATTCCTCGGCCGATATTTCTCCTACTGCTGGACAAATGCCAAGACTTCTGGGTATGGCCTATGCTTCTAAATTGTTCAGAGAAAACCCTCATCTTCAGGATTTTTCCCGTTTTTCTATTCATGGGAATGAAGTAGCTTTCGGAACCATTGGAAACGCTTCTACTTCTGAAGGTGTGTTTTTTGAAGCTATGAATGCCGCCGGTGTTCTCCAGGTACCCATGCTGGTGTCGGTTTGGGACGATGATTATGGGATTTCTGTACCCAAAGAATACCATACAACCGGAGGAAGTATTTCTGAAGCCCTCGACGGTTTCCGACCTGCAAAAGGAAAAAAAGGAATTGAAATTCTAACGGTAAAAGGCTGGGATTATCCGGCCCTGATTGAAACTTACGCCAAAGCAGTAGATTTATGCCGGAAGTCTCATGTACCGGTTCTTCTACACGTAACAGAGCTTACACAGCCCCAGGGGCACAGTACCTCTGGCTCACACGAAAGATATAAAACCGCAGAAAGGCTTCAATGGGAAAAAGACTTCGATTGCCTTGTGAAGATGCGGGAATGGATTTTGGAATCCGGGATTGCAACTGCTGAAGAAATCGAAGCCATTGAAAAAACTGCATCAGAATCTGCAAAAACGGCAAGAAATTCCGCCTGGAAGGCTTTCACCAAAGACCTTCAGAAAGATCATATTCAAACAGTTTCCCTGATACAGAAGGTTATTCAGGAGGGCATTAAAGTCCCCACATTTGAGCAAATTCTTAACAGACTTAATTCTGAACCTTTTCCTGTCAGAAGCGACGCATTAAAGGCCATAAATCATGCCCTCCGGGAACTGAGAACGGGGCCCCAGCATCTTCGCAATGCCTTCCTCGACCTGAGGCGATCAATTGATGCGGCCAATGCAGACCGTTTTAATTCGCATTTGCATAGTATGTCAGACGAGTCGGCACTACTTGTAAGGGAAAATCTGCCGGTTTATAACTCAGATGCGCCACTTTTGGATGGGCGGGAAATACTTCAGGCATTTTTCACCCAGCTTTTCGAAAAGAATCCCCTTGTTTTTGCAATCGGGGAGGATGTAGGTAAAATCGGGGATGTCAACCAGGGATTTGCAGGTTTACAGGAAAAATTTGGAGAGATCCGGATATCGGATACGGGTATCCGTGAATGTACCATTGTAGGACAGGGGATTGGTGCTGCCATGCGAGGCCTTCGCCCCATTGTGGAAATTCAGTATCTGGATTACCTGATGTATGCCCTTCAAATCCTGACCGACGACCTGGCCACACTTCAATACAGAACGAAAGGAGGACAAAAAGCACCACTTATTATCAGAACCCGCGGGCACAGGCTGGAAGGAGTCTGGCATGCAGGTTCACCTTTATCCGTCATCATCAATTCACTCCGGGGAATGTACGTACTCACCCCCAGGAACATGACAAAGGCAGCCGGTTTCTACAATACTTTACTTCAATCTGATGAGCCGGGCCTTGTGATCGAATGCCTGAATGGGTATCGGCTCAAAGAAGCCCTGCCAGTAAATCTGGGCGAAATTACAGTTCCCCTTGGCCAGGTAGAAATCCTCAGAGAAGGAAGAGACCTTACCATTGTAACCTATGGATCTATGACCCGCATCTGTATGGATGCAGCGGCTCTCCTTGAAACGGTAGGTATTGACGCCGAAGTGATTGACACTCAAAGTCTTTTGCCATTTGATATTCAAGGAGATATTGTAAAAAGTCTGGCCAAAACCAACCGGATCATTTTTGCAGATGAAGATGTCCCTGGTGGAGCAACAGCTTACATGATGCAACAGGTTCTCGAAGTTCAGAATGGATATAAATACCTGGACAGTGCGCCTAAAACGGTAACCGCGCATCCTCATCGGCCAGCGTATGCTTCGGATGGAGACTATTTTTCAAAGCCAAGCGCTGACAATGTATTTGAGGTTGCATATGTGCTCATGCAGGAAGCAAATCCTCAGCAATTTCCAGATCTGCTTTAATCTTCCATGGCAGCGATCCAAAAAGTTCTGCATCTTGTTGATCAGGTCTCTGCAGTAAATTTTGGAATCTGGCATGCAGCCATTGCCCCGTCAGAATCTCTGTTACGTGATTTTGGCATCCAGTCATGGCTGGTGGCACCGGAAAATTCGTATCAGCCTGATCTTCAAATACTAAAAAATATCCACAGGGTTTCGATTAAGAGCACCTCATTAAGCGAAGCGTCCAGTTTGTTTTCGCAATTCTCGCCCTTGGACACCATAGTTGTAAGCCACGGCTGTTGGCAATACCCAACCAGATGGGCCAATTATGCAAGCAGCCTGGGGTTTAAATGGATGTATGTTCCCCACGGCATGCTGGAACCCTGGAGTATGGAGCAGAAGAAATGGAAAAAATGGCTTTACTTCTATGGTTTTGAAAATCGAATGGCCCAAAAGGCCGATTGGGTCCGGGCCGTCGGCAAGCCAGAATTAATCAATCTGAAACGCTGGTTTCCCCATGCCATTCACATTCCCAATGGCATTTACGAGACCGATCTTGTAGCAGAGGAAAAGCCGGGTCAGGGCTGGAATGGACTTTTTCTGGCCAGACTTCACTTCAAAAAAGGAATCATGCCATTGGTCAAAGCCTGGGTTGCCATTGGGAATGAAAGACCAAAAAATGCCCAGCTTACAATTGCTGGTACTGATGACGGTGAACAGGCTGAACTTGAATTGTTTCTAAAAGAAAACCCAGACGAGGGGCTGCGGTTTCTGGGTCCCAGATTTGGAGATGAAAAGCGCCTTCTTCTTGCCGAATCCCATTTTTATATCCTGCCTTCGATGTCGGAAGGTTTCCCTGTCTCTGTAGTCGAAGCCATGGGTGCAGGGCTGATTCCAATCATTTCCATGGGATGCAACTTTCCGGAAATCCTGGAAGAAAAAATAGCAATAGAAACCGGCGTAACCCAGGAAACAATTGAAACGGGTTTGCGGAAGGCATTTCGTTTAACTTCTGAGGAAAGAACAACACTATCCCTCAATGCGAGGGCAAAGGTGAGAGAAGGGTATTTGTGGTCTCAAATTGCGGCCGACCTGTTCAAAACCATAAGTGGAAAGTGATTATTCCTTGTCCAGAAAATCTTTTACCAGCTTTTCAGCCTTGGCAAGGGTAGATTCAAGATCATCGTTGAGTAATATTACATCAAACTGATCCTGAAAACCCATCTCGAAATTTACCTTGAAAAGCCTTCTGGATAAGCTGTCAGCAGACTCCGTTCCTCTGTATTCCAACCTGTCCTTCAATACTTCCAGGGAAGGCACTTTGACAAAAACCGTCAGGGCTTTTTCCTTATAATACTCTTTCAGACTCAAGCCTCCTTTGACGTCCACATCGAAGATAACTGCCTTTCCAAGTCCCCAGATGCGTTCTATCTCAGATTTGAGGGTTCCATAAAAGGCACCTTCATAGACTTCTTCCCATTCAACAAATTCATGATTTTCTACTTTCTCCCTAAAATCATCGGGGGTGAGAAAATAATAATCTTTCCCATTTTCCTCCATTCTTCCACGCCGATCCCGGGTACATGCGGAAATAGAAAAGCCCAAATTCGGGAACTTTTTTACCAAATGTTTTACAATGGTGGTTTTTCCAGATCCTGACGGAGCGGAAAACACGATTAGTTTCTGATGTTTGGTGCTCAATTTTTCCTTTATTGCTGCCCTTGAATTCAATCCCAAAGGTAAGGACCCGGGCGACTACCCACGATTTTTTCCTCTGCGAAAAAGCAATTAATGGGTAACCTCCTGAATCGCTGAGAGATGACCAACTTCGTTTTCGAATCCATCATCAAAATATTTGCCATCATCGCAAAGGCTGACGGCATTGCAGAGGAAGAAATCCTGGTTTTTGACCGTTTCCTTAAAAGCCATTTTGATGATGCCCGTTACCGGTTTTTCCGAAATTACTTTAGTTCGTTTTCCGAAACCATTGAAGGTACTGTTGAGGAAATGAACCAAACGGTAACGCAGGTTGCCACGGAACTCAGCACTGAACAACGCTTCCTTATTTATGTCCGGCTTAACGAGCTGGTTCGGGCAGATGGGGTAATAAGTGATATGGAAAGCTCCTTCCTGGAGATTGTTTCAAAAGTTTTTCATCTGAATGAAGATTTTGTCAGAATTACCCACCACTTTGTTTTCTCACATAAAAAAGACCTTCTGAAAAATGTGGCTGTTGGAATCATCGACTCCGGCACCATTCATCTGGAAGGAAACAAGATTCCTGTACACTTCAGGTCGAACTCCGAAATCGCCTTTTTCTTTTTGAAAGACCTGGGTTTTTTTATCCTCAAAGTCTTAAGCTCCCGGGACCAGATTTCCCTAAACAATGAGGTTGTAAAAGTTGGCGTAAATTATTTCCTAAGGCCTGGCTCGGTTCTGATGGCCGAGAATGGGGGACAACAACTACATTTCTCAAGCCTGTGGTCGGCCTTGCACCATGCCGGCGACGCTGAGCAAAATTTTGTCGTTTGCGAAAATGTAGAATACCACCATCCCAACGGAAAAAAGGGGCTTTTTGAGTTTAATTTTACAGCCCAATCCGGAGACCTGATTGCGATTATGGGCCCCAGTGGCTCAGGTAAATCCACATTGCTCAATGTGATCAATGGGAATTATGGCCCCTCTTCCGGATCTGTACTGTTTAATGGAGTAGATATTCACAAACAAAACCAGTTTGTAAAGCCATATTTCGGATATGTCCCCCAGGATGACCTGCTCG
>JBIPNA010000139.1:0-8689 GCA_044375665.1 Catalimonadaceae bacterium | reverse complement strand
TTATGCCGAGGAAAATACCTATGTCTCTTTTGGCCCATCCTTTTTCCGCAAGCCTGACCGGTACTCCTTGCTTCAAAGCTGCCCGATAAATCGATGGTTATTGGAGAGTGACAACACCCAAACACCTGTTTCTCATTGTTATGCCCTGGCTGCTGAGATCATGGGAGTTTCTGTTCCAGATCTGGCACTTCTCCTGAAAAAAAATGCCCAGGCTTTTTTTGGTAGGAAAGCACTTCCTTTTTTTGAACCCTGATGGAAAACCAAAACATTCCGGCCTGGATGGGCCGAACCCAATTGCTATTGGGCGATGAACCAATACGAAACCTCATGAATGCCAATGTTTTAGTAGTTGGACTTGGAGGTGTGGGAGGAATTTGTGCCGAGATGATTGTACGGGCTGGGGTAGGCAAAATGACCATTGTAGATGCAGATACAGTTGAGGCAACAAACCGAAATCGCCAGATTCCTGCATTAACCAGTACGGAAAATGAACTAAAATCTGATGTGTTAAAACAAAGACTCCTCGACATAAATCCTGAATTGGATTTGAAGGCGGTGGCTGTCTATATGCGGGATCAGACGACAAATGAAATTTTGGCTTCGGATAAATTTCATTACGTCGTAGATTGCATTGACACCCTTTCCCCAAAAGTATTTCTTATCCGAAAGTGTCTCGAACAAGGTCTTCCCATAGTTTCCAGCATGGGTGCGGGTGGAAAGGTTGACCCAACCCAGATTCAAATTGGCAACGTGTGGAAAAGCTATAATTGTAATCTGGCTTATTATGTCCGGAAAAGGCTGAGCCAAATGGGACTTCGTGGTCAAGCGTTAACAGCAGTGTGGTCTCCCGAAAAAGCTGATCAAAGTAGAATTATTCCAGCCCCTGAGGGGAATCCAAAAAAATCGCTTATCGGAACCATCAGCTATATGCCAGCTGTTTTTGGTTGCGCTGTAGCCAGTGTGGTGATCCGGGATTTAATGAGAAAATAAAAATCAGTCCTAATTGACTGCGTCATTTCGAAGAATTCGGAGCCTTTTGCGAGCCTCAGCCACGTATACCGAACCTGGGATATCTTTGATTAGCGTAAGAAATGATTGGATCGCTTTTTCCTTGTCCTTTTTGTGTTCAGCATACAAAATGCCTCTGTAAAAAAGGGCATCATCCAGGTATAAATCTGAAGCCTTGGCAGAATAAATTTCTTCCAATTGGATCAGGGCCTTGTCGAACTGCCTGATTGCCTGGAAATTCCGGAAAAGCCGGAACTTTAGTTTTTCAACAACAACAGCATTTGATACTGTAATCAATAACTTTTCAATTTGGTCAATAGCAGCCGGGTGATTTCCTTGAAAAGTAAGCAAATCTATGTCCGCAAATTTTGAGAGAAAATAACCTGTTGTGTCTTCAGCCAGAATGTCCTGCAACAATAAGCCGAGTTCAATCGCATCATTGCTGATATCCCGGCTTGTACTTTGTTTCAGAACATCGAGCATCTCCTGACACAATTCAAATTCACCCTTGAAATAGAAAACTTTAGCATTTTTTAGTTTGGCTTCGTATCCGGTAAGACTTTCTGCCTCGTCTTTTTCAACCTGACCATAAAGTAAGCTTGCCTCCCATGGCTCGTCTTTGAGGATATATAAATCCCCAAGTAAAATTTTGGCCTTATTCTGAATAGCCGGAGGCCATCTTTTTGTCTTCATTCCGGTTTCCAGAATCCCAATGGCTGAATCAGGAAAATTCAAGTATTTTCCATATAGCTCTGCAACTTTCATGGTTAAGTCAAATACATTTAGGTACTGACTTTGAGCTAGTAAATTGTATTCCCGAATGAGATCCCGAACATCTGAAGGCTGAACTGGAAAACTGTTTTTTACTGTTTCTTCCCGCAACTGAACCAGTTTTTGCTGTGCCAGAAACCGGTATTGACTTACTGGAAAATTCTGAATCACGAACTCGAAAGATTGAATTGCAACCCGGGGTAATTCATTGTTCAGAGCAAATTCACCCAGTTGAAAACACCGGGTTCCTCCCGTATTTTGAAGCTTATCCAATGCTTTATATTGTGTTAATGCTCCCTCAAAGTCCTTGCTCTGCAGATAAATCCAAGCCAGAAAAGATGGATAAACCAGGTTGGCCGGCTGCCGCTGAATCTCCTTTAGCAGGTCAATCTGGAGTTGTTTTGATAATCCTTCCACAGAAAATCCATTTTGAAGTTGGGTCTCCAACTCCTCTTCTCCAACCACCAGATTCTGAAGAAGCTCCAAAACCAGCTTGCTGGTACCAACATGATCTTTTTCAGCCAATAAATTCCTCATTTGTTCTTTCCAAAAGCTAGCTAATCCAAAAGAACGCACAGCGGATTCAAGCAGAGTTTTTGCGTTATCAGGGCTCTTTTGCTCTTCAAAAAAGGCCACTCCAAAATGACTTCGATCTGAGGTCTTTAAAAACCAGGGGATTAGTTTTGAACCTGCATATCTGTTTGCCTCTTTTTCATCTTTTCGAATGTCTCTCAGATAGGTGAAGTAAAAAGTTTGAAATTGGGTTTCGTTGGGGTACCTTTTTTGATATTTTTTAATTATACCTTCTGATTTAGAAGGCTTTATCTTCTCAACACACTTAATATAGGATTTAAATATCTGATTGTCCCATTCAGGATCCCCGCTCAGATCTTCGTAATATTCAAGGGCCTTCCCATAATTCTCTCTTTTTAAATATTCGTCAGCAAGGTCTTTTTTTTCAGCTTTGGTTTGAGCCTCCAAAGTTCCTGAACATAACATAAAGCAAAGCAGTGCCAACGAAATTCCAGTAATCTTAAAAACCCTCTTTTTCCACATTTTGCACATCCTTATAATCACACACAAATATTTAATAAAATCTTGTTCTTATTGTCAGCACTGTGGATATGTGGATAACTTTTGTGGATAGTTCAAGTAAGATTGTAAACTGTTGAGCCCAGTTTACAGTCAGTCAGAGATTATTCCTGGCTTCGGAATTTTGATTCTTTGCTGCTTATTTTGTTGATACCTTGTTGATGTTTTTGCCGTATCCCGGGTTCTACCAGATCGTTCTTCTAGCGCATTTTCATTTTTGTTGATAGACCTGAATTTATCCACATTCTGTCTTAGACTTGTCCACACATTTTTGTTGAATGATTCCAAAAGTAATAAATTAAAAATCAATGGATTACAGAATTGAAAAGGATACTATGGGTGAGGTTAAGGTTCCTGCTCATGCCTATTGGGGAGCTCAAACACAGAGGTCTCTGGAAAATTTTCAGATTGGGGGCCATACCATGCCTACTGAAATAGTGTATGCTTTTGCTTACCTGAAGAAGGCCGCTGCCCAGACCAACGCTGAGCTCAATGTCCTTGAAAAAGAAAAGGCTGAATTAATTGGTCGTGTTTGTGATGAAATATTGGCTGGTAAATTGGATAACCAATTCCCACTTGTTGTATGGCAGACCGGCTCAGGGACACAATCAAACATGAATTTAAATGAGGTAATTGCAAATAGAGGACATGTTCTTATAGGTGGCTCTTTGCTTGATGAAAAGAAATATTTACATCCTAATGATGATGTTAATAAATCACAATCATCGAACGACACGTATCCAACGGCGATGAGTATTGCGGCAATGAAGGTTGTTTGTGAGAAAGTTATTCCAATGGTCGCTTCCTTGAGGGATACATTTTCGGTGAAAGCAGAATCATTTAAAAGCATCGTTAAAATTGGAAGAACGCATCTGATGGATGCTACGCCTTTGACATTGGGTCAGGAATTTTCGGGTTATGCTTCTCAGTTAACTCATGGTCTTAAGCATTTGGAGTCTGCATTGGATCATCTTGGCGAGCTTGCATTGGGTGGAACTGCAGTAGGTACAGGGTTAAACGCTCCAAAGGGTTACGATGTCCTGGTAGCCACGAAAATTTCTGAGCTTACAGGTTTTTCATTTGTCACAGCTCCAAACAAGTTTGAATCTCTTGCTGCGCACGATGCTGTGGTTTTTGCATCTGGTGCGCTTAAGACGCTTGCGGTCTCTTTAATGAAAATTGCCAATGATATCAGGCTTCTGGCATCCGGTCCGCGGTCTGGATTAGGGGAGATTTTGATACCGGAGAATGAGCCAGGGTCCTCAATAATGCCAGGGAAGGTAAATCCTACCCAGTCTGAAGCTTTGACCATGGTTTGTGCTCAGGTTATTGGAAATGATGCTGCTATAGCGGTCGGCGGTATGAACGGTCATTTCGAATTAAATGTGTTTAAGCCTGTTATTGCTTTTAATTTTTTGATGGCAGCGAACCTCATTGCAGATGCCTGTGATTCTTTTAGAAAAAATTGTGTTGTGGGTATTGAGCCAAATGTGCTTTTCATAAAAAAGCATCTTGACAATTCGCTTATGTTGGTAACCTCCTTAAATACACATATTGGGTATTATAAAGCTGCGGAAATTGCTAAAAAGGCCCATAAAGAAAACCTTACCTTAAAAGAATCTGCTTTGTTGCTTGGCTATGTCTCCGAGGAACAGTTTGACCTTTGGGTAAGGCCTGAAGATATGGTTTAAAATTCAACCTTGATCCTGATGTTTTCAAGATCCCAACCTGGTTTTAAATCCAGAATAGAAGGGTAATAATAAAGGGGTTCTGCCTTTCGGCGAGCCCTTAGATTTCCCCCGGAATACATCCCGTCTCCATCAAGATCTTCGAATACCTGAATCCGATATTTTCCTGGTTTAAGGAAGAAGGAAAAAGTTTTGTTACTTCCTGATGCTACCACATTTTTCTTTGCATCGATGATTTCAAGTACGGTTCGTTTGCCTTCCACACTGTCCAATTTGCCGGTTATGTTACCGGGTGGTTCAAAATCGTTTTTTCCGAGTTGTAGGGTATCCCCATTTATTTTCTTTTTGTTGTAGAGGACCAGACTATCAAACCTGATTTTAAGGACACCTGCTTTGAGATTTTGCCCATTGAACCTAAAACCATATGGATTGTCACTTATTACCAATGTTTTTTGCCAGATACTGTCCTGAGAATATTCCAGACTATCTGGAAATCTGAAAATAGCCCAATTAGAAAACCACTTTATCTCAGTTTCTTTTCGTAGCTGTGTACACTCGTACCCGTTTTCGATTACTATCTGTTTTAGAGATCTTGTCGAATCTATATTTTCTAACTTTAAAGTATCGTTATAGCAGTTTCTAATAGAATCTGAATATGAAAAAAGGGTTGTTTTTTTTATTGGATATAACCAGAATACGGTCTTGTCCTTATTTTGGCCGATTATTTTTGAGTTTAGTTCCGGATCAGGAATTATTCTGTCGTCTGTTTCCAGGACACACGTATCTCCTTTTCGAAGCCAGAATGTTTTTATAGGATTACTTTTTTGTGGTAATAATCGGATATTATATTTTTCATTTTTCGTTTTTAAATTTTCGAAATAGATCCGGCCATCATCCTGGTCATATTTTAAGTTTTCGTTTTTGTCCTGAAAGATTTCGACTTCATAAATGCCTTCTTTTAATCCGGGAATTTTGAGTGTTTTTAGGCTGTCGGTTTTTGACCAGAATACGGTACCATTCTCAGATTTGGCCGTGCCAGTGAAACTTCCAGAAGAAGGGTTTCCAGTCAGATCATTGATTTGAACTTGCAAAGTTGCAGAATCAATTTTGTCCCCGGTGGAGAAAAGGAGAGTGGTGTCTTTTAATAAGTTCCCTTCATGATCATCTTTAATTTTTTTGGAGAGGTTTAGGGTATAGGTTGTGTTAAGTTTAAATCCTGAGTCTGCTTTAATCCGAAATTTTTTTCCAGAAGTAATACTTGTTGTCGGTGTAATTGGCGACAAGAACTGTGTTTTTGTATTGTATTCTGATACATTTTCAGAGAATTCTAATGAAATGGTTGATTCTAAAAAAGATGTTGACTGTGAGGTTGGTGTGCTCTTAACAAGGTTTGGTCGTTGTGTATCCCTTGGTCCTCCTTCGGGTGACTTTACGCTGGCACATCCCAGGCTGGCAATGAATAGACAAATGATAAGGATCTGATTGTTCTTCAACGTCATTTGCTACGGGTATTGAACAAAACTATTAGGGCTATACTAATGGCAAATACAATACCCATTCCTAAAGCCCACTCTTTGGTTTTTAGACCATTTGCTTTTGTGTTTTCTTTAAATCGGATGGAATCCTGTGACAGGAAAAAAAGATTTGAATCTGGAGGGCTTAGTTTTTCATCCATATCGTTAGCAAGGTTGATCCTTTTTCCGGGTTGTTTTTTCCATGAAAATAAGATTTCATTCCTGAGAGCAAGCCAGATAAAGGTGATTTTCCCTGATATCTTGATGAGATAAGTCCAATGTAAAAAGGGTCTAATGGCAGCTGTCCGGTATAAATTTTAGTTAACCCATGGGCTGACAAAAAAGTTCCAAGGCTTTGGCTATTCCAGTGATACAAATGTCTTGGGACATCCCAGGCTGCCCATTCTTTGTTGAATAGTTCTGCATCTAAAGAGGCCTGGTTTGGAACAGCTATGACCATGATTCCTTTTGGTTCCAGGTGTTGAACTAGTTTTTTTATTGTGGGGTGGAGGTCATGTATATGTTCCAACACATGCCAAAGACTAATTACCTGGAAGGTTTGTTGATCGCTTAAAGTTCCGAGCGATTCTAAAAGTGTTTGTCCTGTTCTCCTGTTAAAATTTTCTCTTGCATCTGGAGATGGTTCTATTCCTATTGCATCTTTTCCTTTCTTTAAAAGGTACTCCACAAAGAATCCTTCGCCCGTTCCGTAGTCCAAAACTTGTTTCCATTCAGGTTTAAATTGCCTTATCAATTCAAATTTTTCTTGAAGCATATAACTTCTTGCCCATTTGTAGACTAAAAGCAGCGGATTATTTGATTTACCTGAGTCATGGCTTGCATAGTTTTTGGAATCGTAATATTTTCCAATTTCTTCTACTACAGGTCTATTCTGAGTGAATTTTAATGAGCAATTTTTGCATTCCCATATTTCAAATTCTTCATTACTGTAGAAGTAATCCTTTATTTTAGAAGATGGATGAATGTTGTTCGATCCGCAACTTGGGCATGTATTTAAATGTTCAGTTTTCATCTGAGTTCACGGCATAAAGGAGTAAAATAGAAAGGTCAGATTGTGAAATTCCACTTATTTTTCTTGCTTCTCCTATAGTTTTTGGTTTTAGTTTTTCTAGTTTTTCTCTTGCCTCGTTTGATAATGTCTTAATTGCTTTAAAATCTATATTTTTTCTTAGAAATTTGTTTTCGCTGTCTGTAATTTTTATTGCAATTGAATTTTCTTTTTCTATGTAGGGCTTGTATTTTATTTGGATTTCAGTTTCTTCCAGGGTTTCCAGATCTGCTTCGTACGGATTTATTTGGCTAGAAAGTGGTAGTAGATCCGAGATGGTCAGCTGGGGCCTTTTAAGGAGATTTTCCAATGTGGTTTTTTCGACGATAGCTGGTGTTCCTAGCGTTTCTAAAATCGGATTTATCTCTTCAGGATAAAATTTCAATTGGCGCCAAAGGTTTATTGTCTGGTTTATTTTGACTATTTTTTTTTCGAGTGTAGCGGTTCTTAATTCTGACGCCAATCCTATTTCTTTCCCTTTAGGTGTCAAACGAACATCTGCATTGTTTTGTCGTAGAAGTGTTCGGAATTCAGCTCTTGAGGTAAACATCCGGTAGGGTTCCTCTGTTCCTTTGGTAATGAGATCGTCTATCAAAACACCAATATATGCTTCTGACCTTCCCAGAACAAAACTGTCTAAATCTTTGGTTTTCCTGTGTGCATTTATTCCTGCCATCAGGCCTTGACAAGCTGCTTCCTCATAACCTGTAGTTCCGTTAATCTGGCCAGCGAAGAATAGGTTTTCTATTAGATATGTTTCAAGACTTGGTTTTAATTGTGTTGGAGGAAAATAGTCATATTCAATTGCATAGCCTGGTCTGAAGATTTTTGCCTTTTCAAGGCCAGGAATTTTCTTTAGTGCTTCTGCTTGAATTTCGTAGGGAAGGGAGGTGGAAAAACCATTAACATAAATTTCCACTGTATTCCATCCTTCAGGCTCAATAAAAATTTGATGCCTTTCTTTATCTGCAAATCTGGTTATCTTATCCTCTATGGAAGGGCAATACCTGGGGCCAAGTCCTTGAATTCTACCCGAGAACATTGGGGATTTTTGAAAACCTTTTTCCAGAATTGTGTGGACTTCTGCATTAGTATAAGTAATCCAGCAACTTTTTTGTTCTGTAACAGAATTTGTTTCTTCAGAAAATGAGAATTTTCCAGGTTTTGTATCTCCTGGTTGTTCTTCCATTTTGCTATAGTCAAGGCTTCTTCCATCAAGCCTGGGAGGAGTGCCGGTTTTCATCCTTCCTGATTCAAAGCCTAATGATTGAAGCTGAGCTGTGATGCCTGTTGCTGAAGATTCTGATATCCGACCTCCTGTTAATTGTTTTTCCCCGATATGAATTATTCCATTTAGGAATGTTCCATTCGTTAAAACTACAGCCTTGCTAAAGATCTGGTATCCCAATTGAGTTTTTATTCCGGAGACTTTCCCGTCTTTGACAATTAAGCCGGTCACTGTGTCTTGCAGGAAGTCCACATTAGGTATTCGTTCAAGGTGTAATCTCCATTCTTCAGCAAATCTCCATCGATCATTTTGGGCCCGT
>JBIPNA010000002.1:0-30374 GCA_044375665.1 Catalimonadaceae bacterium | reverse complement strand
TCCATTCAACCTTGCAGCTTTCTGAAAAAACAGGCCATCCCTGGCCATCGCATAAAACAGACGACCTCCTGCCAGAATAATGCCATTGTTGCAGCCAAAAGTGGAAACCATGATCAGCCCGGCCATTATGTATCTGGCCGGATCTCCAAAAATCACCTCGGCGGCAGCTGTTCCAACACGATCCTTTACTGCTTCCTGAATTTCAGTAAGAGGCAGAAGTGCCAGATATGCCAGGTTGGCCAGAAGATATAGAGCAGTAACAATTACTGTCCCGAAAAACAAACTCAGTGGCAGGTTGCGGCTTGGGTTTCTTATTTCACCCGCAATAAATGTAACGTTGTTCCAGGCATCACTTGAAAATAAAGACCCAACCATTGCTATACCAAGAGCAGAAAGCAATGCCCAACCGGATAAAGGAAAGATTTCCCGGGATCCATTCCCGGATGAAACCGAAAATGCCGACCAGGCATCAGAAAAATTTTCACTCAAATGCGGAAGTCCCATGCCAACAAACAAACCGAAACCTATCAAAGCCAGTAAGGCAAGGATTTTTGCTGAAGTAAAAACGGTTTGAAGCGTCTTGCCATGCTGCACACCCATGGAATTAAATGCTGTCAACAAAAAAATCGAACTGATGGCCAGGGCCTGTGGCCGGGATATGGTTATCCAGCTAATTGATAATAAGGGTGTTTCAGGATCAAGGATGGGAAACAGCTCGGCAGAATAATTGGCAAAGGCCATGGCAACTGCTGCAATAACCCCTGTTTGAATCACCATAAATACCGTCCACCCGTATAAAAATGCAGGTAGCTTCCCGAAGGCCCTTTGAATATACACATACTGGCCACCTGCATTTGGCATCATTGCAGACAATTCTCCATAAGCCAAAGCGGCCAGAATGGTTAAAACTCCTGCCACAACCCAGGCAAGCATCAACCACCCTGCAGAACCAAGATTTCTGGACATTTCAGAGCTGACAAGGAAAATTCCCGAACCAATCATGGAACCCGACACCAGCATAACGGCATCCAGCAAATTAAGAGAGCGCTTAAAATCAGCCATTTATTTCTTTCCTTTTACTTCACCGTTAGTAATCAACCGTTTCTTAAACACAAGATTGTACTACAACTCTTCCTGAAGATATGTCATGGACTTGAATTTTCGGGAAGGATCAATTTTTCCCTCCGTTTTCAGAAAAACCTGCTTTTTGAACTTGCCAACCTGAATTTCAAAAAACCCCTCTTCCAACAGCCATTTTCCATCCGCTGCCGGAAATCCAAAGTCATTTTGCGGTTCCAGTTGAAAACGGACTTCCTTTTCCTCTCCCGGCTGTAATTCTATTTTTGTAAAAGCTTTAAGTTCTTTCATAGGAGGAGTAATGGAACGGACTTCATCTTTTATAAACATCATAACAACCTCTTTTCCTGGCTTTTGTCCCTTGTTTCTGACTTTAATTGAAATCTCCGCTTTTTTGTTTCTGGTCAAAAGGGTGTCGGTCATTTTAAGGTCACGATATTCCATTTCCGAATACCCAAAGCCAGCACCAAATGGAAAAGCATAAGTATAGGTTTCATGCTGTTTGGCATTGTGGGGCAAACAATGACCTGGCGACCGGGGATAGGTTATCGCGAGTTTGCCACTTGGATTGGTTTTCCCGGTCAGAATTTCTGCCAGGGCAATGGCGCCTTGCTCACATGGCAAGCCCATATGAATAAACCCCTGAATTTTTGACAAACGGTCGCCCAACAAACGTGGCCTTCCGGCAGCCATGACCACAACTACCGGCTTACCACTTTCAATGGCAAGATCCAACAACCGAAGCTGGGCAGCATCGAGGGTCAGGTCCACTATGTTCCCCCGGCCTTCTGCATAAGGGGCCTCTCCCAAAACGCATACCACAACTTTTGATTCGGCCATTGATTTTTTGAAAGCAGTTTCTTCTGCCGCATTTCGGATGGTCGAATCAAACAAAGCAATCTTTGTTCCTGGAAAAGCTTTGGTCATGGCCGAGTATACAGTTTCCATTTCTGCTGGAAATCGACTCTCAGGCGCTCCTGCCCATTCAATTGTCCAACCACCCGTTATGTTCCGCTTCGATTTGGCACCTGGCCCGGCCAATACCAGGGAGTTCAGATCAGATGAGAATGGCAGGACAGATCCCGAATTCTTCAGCAAAACGATACTTTCCCTTGCTGCTTGCAATGCAATAGCCCGGTGAGCTGATGCGCCAATCCGCTTGTAGCGATCTTTTCTGGGAAAAGGATGCTCAAACAAACCCAAATCGAACTTCAGGCGAAGAATCCGGATACAAGCTGAATCAATGAGAGATTCAGGTATCTCTCCCGAATCAACCAGATCTTTGGTTATGGTGCAAAAACCAGTAGTACTGGCTGTCATGCTCATATCAATACCGGCTTCAAGTGCCATTTTCGTAGCCTCCCGCTCATCGTGAGCAACATGGTGTTGACCAATCAACTGAAGAATATCTGCCCAATCAGTTAGAATTACACCTTTAAAGCCAAGCTCCTTCCGGAGGAGATCGGTCAGTAAAAATTTTGATGCATGAACGGGGACTCCATTCACTTCTCCACTATTGACCATAAACGTTTTTACACCTGCAGCAATAGCCTCTTTAAAAGGAGGCAGAAAAACCTCACGCAGTTCCTGGTCTGGAATCACAGCCGGAACCCGGTCCCAGCCGGTTTTTGGATCGGAATACCCTAAAAAATGCTTGGCCGTAGCCGCTATTTTGTAAGGGAGGATTTCCTGCTCTTCCTGCAAACCTCGAATGTAGGCGATACCCATTTTCGTGCAAAGCAATGTTGACTCACCAAATGTCTCATATTGTCTCGGCCAATAAGGATTTCTGCCTATGTCAAAAAGCGGAGCAAAATTCCAGGTCTGGCCAAGGTCTGCCGTTTCAAGGGCTGTAATCCGTCCCATTTCCCGGGCAAATTCGGGTTGGAACGTATTGGCAAGATTGATGGGCTGCGGAAATATGGTCGCACCAGTAATGTAATTGGCTCCATGAACATGGTCATTTCCATAAATAATGGGTATTCCCAGCCTGCTTTCCTCAAGTGCAATCCGCTGCAAGCCATCGTAAAAGGCAAACCAATCTTCTGGTACTACCGCAAAGGCAGCCAGGAAGGACCCGATTTTGTGTTCCCGGATCAACTTTCTGGCTTTTGCTGGATCCAGATATGGTTGAAACTTCTCTGCTTTATCTTTTGAATCTGAAAACCGGTTGATTTCAGGAGTGGAAATCTGAGTCATCTGACCGATTTTCTCCTCCAATGTCATTCTCTGAAGTAAATCTCTTGCCCGGAGATCAATGGCCAATGCCGGATTCTGATATGGCAATTTCTCGGGATTGGCTTTATTTTTCTGGGCTTTTGTCTCTAATACTCCTGAAAACAACAGGATTACGATTAAAATTCGGTTCATGGTTTACGCTTCAGATTCCCATCCTGGGATTTAAGGCCCAAAGGAAGCTTTTTTCCCTGAACCTGAAATCCTTTCCCGGACTTTGACCAATTGGTTCCGGACTTTGTATTTTGCACCCACCTAAACCATGACGGATCTCGAAAAACTTGCCCATTATCTGAAACAGTATTGGGGCTATGATACCTTCAGGCCGAACCAAAGAGATATTATGTACTCCATGGTCGCTGGCGAGGATAGCCTGGCGGTCCTTCCCACAGGCGGAGGCAAATCACTTTGTTACCAAATTCCTGCACTTGTTAAGGAAGGAACCTGCCTTGTGGTTTCTCCA
Organism: Catalimonadaceae bacterium; assembly: GCA_044375665.1. Taxonomy (GTDB): domain Bacteria; phylum Bacteroidota; class Bacteroidia; order Cytophagales; family Flexibacteraceae; genus CAMDMI01. The sequence continues at coordinate 26,599 of JBIPNA010000002.1, read as the reverse complement.
CTCATCGCGCTCATGCGGGATCAAATAGACCAGTTAAAAAGAAGAGGAATCCCGGCTGCCGGGTTGTTTTCTGGCCAGGTTCGCCAGGAATCAGAAACGATTCTGGAAAATCTTGTCAATAATGTTTATAAACTTCTCTATATCAGCCCAGAAAGGCTTCAGTCAAAGGGATTCCAGGAATACCTTCGGAATGCAAGAATATCTTTTATGGCCGTAGATGAGGCCCATTGCATCAGCCAATGGGGTTACGACTTCCGTCCCTCCTACCTGAAGCTAAATCTCATCCGAGACATTTTCCCCGATCTTCCCATCATGGCCCTTACTGCATCTGCAACGCCCCATGTTCAAAAAGATATTCAGGACAAACTGGGACTTAGAAGCAAAAACATTTTTATGGCCAGCTTTGTGAGGCCCAATCTTTCTTTTTCTGTTTTTGAGCGGGAAGATAAAGGTGGAAAAATCCTGGAAATTTTGAGGGCAGTCCCCGGTTCGAGTGTGGTTTATGTGCAAACCAGAAAAAGTGCTTCAAACTGGGCATCCTGGCTCATCCGAAACGGTGAAAACGCAGATTATTACCATGCCGGTTTAAGCCATCGGGATAGGGAAAGGAAACAAAAAAACTGGATCGAAGGAAAAACCAGAACCCTCGTTTCCACAAATGCTTTTGGAATGGGCATAGACAAGGGTGATGTTCGAACCGTAATTCATGCTGAAGTTTCGCTTCAACCTGAAGCCTATTATCAGGAAGCCGGAAGAGCTGGCCGCGACGGAAAAAGAGCATTCGCAGTGGCCATATTCACCCACCAGGAAATAAAAGATGCCAGATTCCGGATTGAAAAAAACTTTCCAACTCCTGAACGAATCCGGGATGTCTACAGCAAACTTGGGCTTTATCTGAAGCTGGCCATTGGGTCTGGGGCTATGGTCAGCATTAATTTCGACATCGAACAATTCTGTACATCTTTTTCCCTGAATCCTGCTTCAACTTTCCAGTGCCTGAAAAAACTTGAAACCCATGGTTACATTCTCTTGAATGAAGGCTTTTATCAACCTTCCAGGTTTCGGTTTTCTGTTGGTTCTGCCCAGCTGTATGATGCACAGGTAAGGAATCCGAATGTAGAAGTCATTTCAAAAGCATTGCTGCGTTTGTATGGGGGAGAATTGTTCTCTGATTACCTCGATATTCAGGAAGGTGAAATTGCAAAAGTGGCTCAAACTACTCCAGAAGCTGTCATCCTCCGGCTCCAGGAACTTCAAACAGGGCTTATTGGTGAATACCTGCCGCAAAATGCCAACCCCCAGATTACCTTTCTCATTCCCCGGCTTGAACCAAAGAATCTTGATCTGGATGTAGCACTTCTCCGGCAATTGAAAAAAATGGAACTGGAGAGACTGGAAACCATGTCGCGATATCTGGATATGGAGAAAGGATGCCGATCAGCATTTTTGGCCAACTATTTCGGAGAACATCAGGCCCTTGATTGTGGCATTTGCGACCATTGCCTGGAAGCCCGAAAAAAAGAAAAGCCTCCGGGATTCGAATACTACAAGCCATTAATCCTGAGCCAGCTGCAAGAGCCCTCAAACCCAAAGAAACTGGAAGAATTTTTTAAGCCTCAGCAAAAAGACGACGTTAAAAAAGCCATCAGATTCCTTCTTGAGGAGGAAGTACTTGTCCTGCAATCAGACGGTACCTTGATCCGGAAATCGGATCTCAAAAAAAGCGGCTTTCAGCTTTAATTTCCGTTCCCTCTCAGAACCCAAAAATCTGTATGGTGCTTTTCCTGCTCCTGTTCTGCAAATGCCAGAGCAATGTTTTTGTCTGAAAACTTTCCTACCGAAACCCTTGTCCATGAAGAATCTGGTCCCGGGACAGTCTCAACCTGAAATCCCAATGCTTCCAGTTCTGATTTTCTGACTTTTGCTTTCAATGGATCACGAAAACTCCCAGCGATAACCATGAATGTAGAAACATCCTTTACAACAGTATTGGATGATTGTATTGCGGGTTTCGATATGGGTCTGGAAACAGGTGCATCAATGTTCTTTTTAGGGGCCGTTGCTCCCATACCCACAGCCGGGACAAGCGCTGCTTCCTGTGCCCGAAAAACCTGGAAACTTGAACTTTTATCGCCTGAGAAACCCGACAACCAATACACACCTGAAACAGCTGCAATCAAAGCACAAGCCACTGCTGAAACAGCGACCGGCCGAAACCATAAACGATTTTTCCCCGGTGGCAATTCCTCTCTGTTTGAATCGAAAGGATGCAAAGGAATGACAGGAACCTCCCGATCCATTTTCAACCGGTTTCTGGAAGCGAGTGTTTCTGCAGGCACAAAAGGCAAACCCCAATAGTTGGAGTCAGAAACCAAAGTCGGTTCAGAGCTGAAGAAGGGTTGTCCTTCATAATTCAATTCCAGCCTTCCAAAGCCGGCAATTATTGCACGCCTATGTAAGCGCAAATCCTCGCTTAACTTCTTAATAAATGGTACAACAAGTGTCGAAGAACCTGGGAAATGGTGCTCTGCCAGGACTAAAATAGACGAAACCCCTGAACCGCCGGAACCTGGCTCAAAGTCAACAAAACACGAAGGCGGAGCTATGCTTTTATCCGCAAATGCTATTTCGGCAGCCCGATAACTCAAGGTAAAAACCCCGATGTCGGGTAAAAAAAATGCCCCGTTTTTTTCCAGCAAAAACGGGAAGAATCCTTCAATCATATCCACAGTTTCAATTGATGCCTGAAAGGCAAATCACCCCAGTCAGGTTGTCCAAATAATAGGAACAAAGTAAACCCAGGGAAGCCCTCTTTCCAAATGGTTAGAAAGAAGCTGTCGCTCCAACCATGATCCGAAGACCCTGAGTCGGATAATACAGAAACCGTTGATTTTTGTTATTCAACAGGTTATGTACGGACAAGAATCCAGAAAAACGTTTAAGAAAAAAATATTCTCCCTTCAGTTGAACATCAGCCATTGGCTTCAGCTTGATGGTTTGTCCTGAATCGGGGCCCAATCCACGGAGGCCTCCCATGGTGTAGAGTTCTCCTGACAATCTGATTCTGTCGGAAAGATCCATTCTGCCAAAAAGGGTCAGTATGGTGTTTGGGGCATGCCAGGGCTCCTCCAAAGAAGAAACTCCATAACGAATCAGCCTAAAACGTATACCGGCCTGGGCCGTTTTGGCAGGCTCGTAAACGAACTCCGTCTCCCAGGAAAATCGCCTGGTGGAAGATGAATCATACACCAATAGAAATTTCTCCTGTTCCTGCGGATTATTTACCAGGAATCCCTGATTTCTAAGCCGTTCGAATGACAATTGAGTTCGGTAAGAAACCTGACTTTGCTGTTGTCCTTTTAAGCCAATAAAGAAATCGTATAATTGATTTTCATGCCGCAAATACACATCCGGAGCTAAAAAAGGATTTACAGCCAAAGTACCCCGCAATGTAGTTTTGTTCATCCCACCCTGAACACCGGCAAAAATGGTAAGCTTCTTTTCCAAAAAATCCTGCTGGAGAAAAAGCCTTGGGTAAACATGGAATCCGGTAGAATTGGATTTGTAACGCTCCCCTGTTTCGTCCAATTCCGGCTCGTTGGCAACTGCTATCTGGACACCGGCACGGATTTGAAAGCCTTTGTAACCAAACCTGTATTCTGGAGTAAACCGCCATAAGGACCGATTTACGGAAGAACTGTCACTCCGCTTTAATAAAGCCAGATCGGTTGAAATCTGAATTTTTGAAGAGTCTTTTAACCGGTATTGTCCATTAAGATCCATACCGATTTCCGATTCAGACGCTTTGAACCGGTCACCTATGTTTCCTACAAGCAGTCCGGCCTGGTATTGCAGCTTTTTTGAACGCTTACTACTTTCAAGCTGCATACGAAAAACAACCTGCTGAAGCAACTGCCGGGTAGAATCGGTTTTTCGGTTTTGAAACCGGTCCTGATCATACCCATAAAAGTTGTACCTTCCTCTGGAATACATCAATTCGCCTCCCAGACTAAAATTAGGCGTAAAATAGGTCCCGTACGCTCCTGCATCATTTGAGCTATACCCTGAATTATCTACAGGGCCATTCGCCGAAGCCTGATGCCGAATGAAACCTCCCCAGGCATAATCTTTTTGCCTGCCGCTATTATAATACAAATCAAAGAGCGTTGAACCATAATTACCTGCCCCTAAACGGGCATATCCATTTGAAACTGCTGTTTCTACTTCAGGCTTCCATTGTGGTGGCAATACCTTCGGTTCAAGGAAAGGTAGTTGAAAGGCAAACTCCCGGTAAGTGTACTTTTGCTTGACTTTTGGAAGAGGCTTCAGACTGAAAACTATCTTTTCCGAGGGCTTACCAATTTCGGGAAGTACAATTTTTCTATCCTTCTGAATAATAATTTGTTCATCTGGCAGCTCCCCACCTTGACCATAAAGCCAGAACGGAATCACTAAAAGGCTTGAGAACAGTAGATACTTCACTTTTGGGAGATTATTCTTGATGGTATGGTTATTAAACTACTTTGACAAGATTGGACTTTCTATTTTCGCAATTTTCACGCTGGCAATGCGCATAAAAAGTCAGAGAATGGTGCAAGACTTTAAAATTCTGAGTATCCTCCACCATTTTCTGGATGGTATATAATCTGGGGTCGCAAAACTCCACGACTATATTACAATCGGTACAAATCAGATGATCGTGTTGTCGGCTGGGATAAGATTTTTCAAATTGACTCAGGTTTTGGCCAAACTGGTGTTTTGTGACTAAAAAACAATCAACCAGAAGGTCAAGTGTATTATAAACTGTGGCACGACTGACCCGGTAATTTTTGTTTTTCATAGAGATGTAAAGCGACTCTACATCAAAATGCCCGGTTCTCGTATAAATTTCCTCCAGGATAGCAAATCGCTCAGGGGTTTTACGCAGGACTTTTCGCTCCAGATAGGATGTGAATATTTTGGTGACCTCGTCGAAAACTGCTTGATTAATGGCCATACTGGGATGGTTTTGTTTTTCCTACCAGGGGAATTCCGGATGGCAAAGGTAGAAAAAGGAATGGTTATCAGGCATGGAGAGGAATTGGACAGCAGACCCTTGAAATTCAACCTGGATCCAGAAACGGGATCTTTCCTTAGTTATTGAAAATGAAAGAAAAAAACTATAGTCTGGCTCCTGCATCACCGCCTTCCACCTGGCCTTCCTGATACTTTGAAGGACACTTCATCAGGATTTTGTCCGCTTCAAAATGGCCTCCTTTCATAGCCCCAACTACAACCACCTTTTCGGATCGCTCGAAATCTGCTGGCTTCGGTTTGAAATACACAACTTCTTTAGGGGTGTTTTTTTCATCGACCAGGACAAACCGAAAAAGATTGGGATCCTGAATGGGATCGTACTCCAAACCCAGAATCTGACCCGAACCGTCCTTTTTCAACTGCCCAACCACATGCACTTTGTCATCGTCACCTTTTGCAGCCATATCCATTGCTTCTTTAAATGATACATAGGTGCTGGCATCACCGGAAGTTGATACAATTATTCCTATGGCAACAGCAATAACTACCAGACCCGCAAGGTGTAAAGGCTTAATTTTCATGACCCTTTTGTTGTTTTTCTAATTTTGTCAATTTCCGCTCCAAACGGATCAAATACAAGGCCAAACCACCGAACATGACAAGAAGACTTGAAACAACAACCCAAATCTTGCCGTCTTGTCTAAGTGCATCCGCCATCTCAGGTTCGGCTGTCTGGGCAAAAACCAGTGTGGAAATCCCGGTACAAAAAACCAAACTAAATAGGTGCTTACAATTGAATTTCATGCTCAAGGTTTGGAGATTCGGTTTCTTTCTGCTGGATTATCTGCATTCGGATACGGATGTCAGCCATCCAGAATCCCAACAATGTCCAACCAATCACTGCTGGGTAAAAAACCATCCGCATTCGGTTGTCCATGTCGTATTGCCCAAATGCGGGATTCCCACCATTGCCTGGATGTAAGGAGTCTGTAAACCTGGGTAAAATGCCAATCAGAGGGATGAAGATTGCAAAAGCAAAAATGCTGTAAACGGCCGAAACCCGTGCCCTGTCCTTTTCCGAAGACAATGAACCTCTCAATACCATGTATCCCAGATACATCATTAAACCAATCGCAGATGCCATTTGTTTGGGATCGTTACTCCAGGGAGATCCCCATGTGTAGTTGGCCCAAACCATGCCGGTTACCAATCCCAATACACCAAACAAAAGGGCTGCATGTACATAAGCATATGATCTGATATCGTGATCAAGAGATTGATTCTGAAGGAACCGAACAGCATGCCAGACCGAAGCTGTAAGGAGTCCGATCATCCCAAACCACATCGGAACGTGGAAATAAGTATTTCTGATGGACTCATTTACGATATGAAGCCTGGGAACTTCTCCAAGAAAACCCATGCTCAGGACATACACCAGTAAAATCAGACAAAGAAATTTCCACCAGGACAATTTTGGCATATCTGCAAATCCCATTGTTTACTGGCGCCAAAGGTAAGGAAAGAGAATGAAGCTTAAGGCAATCATTATAGAATCCAGACCTAAAAGTGTCCATATGTTGCGCCATGCCAGATCCCAGCCAAGATCATCAATAGCCAATACAGACAATCTGGCCACCAGCATCAAAGTTGGAATAAGCAATGGAAATCCAAGGACGGGCAACAAACCGTTGTTTTTACCTGCCCGGGAGGAAATGGCTGAAATCAGGGTAAGCGCCGATGCAATTCCCAATGCAGCCAGTTCTATAAGCAGAAGAAAAAGTCCATTGTTCCGGACCGGATTTCCAAACAACAGGCCAAAGGTTGACCAGGCCAGCAAAGAGGTTGCGCTTAACATGAGGAAATGATACAAAAGCTTCGCAAGCATTAGCCATTCCGCCCTCCAGCGGAAATAATAAAACCAGAATTGCGGGCCCAATTCTCTTGAAAACCCTCTTGAAGTTACCTGAAAAGAGGAAAACAAAACCACCAACCAGAACATTGCGCTCCAAATCAGTGGATTTGCCCTGGCTCTGCCTGCCAATAGAACCTGATAAAGCGTAAAAGCAGCTGAGGCAACAAACAGGAAAACTGTGGCAGTCAAAACCTTCTGTCTGAATTCCTGTCGGAACTCCCAGCCTACCCACAAAAAAACCTGACGAATCTGACCCATGGTTGTCATATACTGAATGCAACATTCGTAAAAAAGGCTGGCAATCAGGCGCCAAAATCCAAGGGGGATTGTTCAGGCTTTTCGGATAATTATCGATGGTCTTTTCTTAAAGCCAGTTGCGGTCCATTCCTGGTTTCATTGTAAGCTTGCAACCAGGTTATTATGGTCAGGGTATTTTACAAAGAAGGAAAAGACATCCGCAAGGAAACCTCTCTTGAAGAAATTCAGGAGCTGGAAGGGATTGTTTGGGTCGATTTGCAAAATGCTTCTGGCAAAGATGAAGACTGGATTGAAAACCATTTTGATCTGAGTTTCCAGACCCCTCAGGAAGTAATTGAAATTGAAAGCTCAAGCCGGTACATAGAAAGGGACAAAACCATAATTGCCAATTCCAATTTCCTTAAAATCAATAACTACAAGAAGGAAGAAGCCTATCCGGTTGCCTTTCAGCTTAAAAATGGGCTCTTGTTTACTTTACGATCAGGAGACTCCCGGATTTTTGCCGACACAGTTAAAAAAATGAAAATCAGTAAAGAGCCCTTCGTTTCTGGTGCTGATATTCTTCTTCGCTTGTTCGAAACACAAATTGATTATGAAGCGGATTTGGTGGAAAGTATAGCCAGAAACATCACCCAGATTTCAAGAGGACTCCATCCAGATCGACAAACAGACAAGAACAGTATTCTGGTAATCAATGATTTACAGGATCAAACCATGACCCTTAGGGAAGGCATTATTGATAAGCAAAGGGTTCTGTCGGCATTTATGCGATCAACCCTGTTTCCCGATGACAGAAAAGACCGCCTTAAAATAATTCTGAAGGATATTTCGTCCCTTTTGGAATACACCAGCTTCAATTTCGAACGATTAGAGTATCTGCAGAATACCTTGATGAACTTAATTACACTGGAGCAAAATCAGATAATTAAAATCTTTACTGTTTTCAGCATTGTTTTTCTACCCCCTACGCTTATTGCCAGCATATTTGGAATGAATTTCTCTTTCATCCCGGGCCTGGAATCTCCGATTGGTTTTTGGATTTCCATCAGCTTAATGACCATTTCAAGCCTTGGAATAATCGGATATTTCAGAAACAAACACTGGATTTAAATCAAAAACGATCACTTTCAATTTTGTTCAAAGTCATAGGCTGACATTAAAATATCAGGAAGAAGACCCGGGAAATTTCCTGAATTCCATACGAATTCAGGAAAAAACCCCTTAAAACAGAAGGAACACCATACATTTGATTTTTCTCCCATTACGTCTAAACAGGTTATGGATTTATTAGGAACCATTGTCAAAACAGGAATTCAATTAAAAAGCCGGCGCAGCCAAAAAGACATTTCGCCACTGGATGCCCAACTTAAAGTGCTTCAAACCTTGCTTACCAAGGCCGAAGACACCCGATTTGGAAAAACCTATCATTTCAGCATGATGGTTGGCTTACGCCGTTCAGGGGACCCGAAAGCAAAGTATAAACAGTTCTGCAGAAACGTTCCAACACATTCTTACAATAAAATCTTCAATACATGGTGGCATAGAACCCTGAAAGGTGAACCGGATATTTGCTGGCCAGGTGTAACAAAGTTTTTTGCCTTAAGTTCTGGAACGTCGGAGGCTTCAACCAAACATATCCCCATAACAAGGGATATGATCAAAGCCAACCAAAAAACCTCTATCCGCCAAATTCTTACCCTCTCATATTTCAAAGATCTTCCCTCCGATTTTTTCCTTAAAGGAATTTTAATGCTGGGTGGATCAACCAATCTCAACTTCAATGGTATTACCTATGAAGGCGACCTTTCCGGAATCCAGGCCAGCCAGATACCATTTTGGTTCCAACCTTTTTACAAGCCTGGTTCACAGATTGCACAAGAGAAAGATTGGGCAAAAAAGCTGGATGGTATCGTTTTAAAAGCCAGAGATTGGGATATTGGTTGCATTGCCGGTGTTCCGGCATGGATTCAGATTCTCCTGGAAAAAATTATCAGCCACTACGGGGTTAACAATATTCACGAAATCTGGCCAAACTTTTCCGTTTACGGCCATGGAGGCGTTTCCTTCGAACCCTACCGGAAATCATTTGAAAAACTTGTTGGCAAACCTCTGATTTACCTTGAAACCTATCTGGCATCTGAAGGCTTCATCGCCTATCAGGCCCGACCTGATACAAGGGGAATGAAGCTTTCTATCGATAATGGGATTTTTTTCGAATTCGTTCCTTTTAATGAAGAAAACTTCAATGCAGATGGAGAAATGGTCAACAACCCTCTGACATTATTGATAGATGAAGTTGAAGAAGGAAAAGATTATGCCATTCTTATCTCTACATGTGCAGGGGCATGGCGTTACCTGATTGGTGATGTCATCCGTTTTACAGATCTTCAAAAAAGTGAAATCATTATTTCAGGAAGAACCAAGCACTACATCAGCCTTTGTGGTGAACATCTTTCAATAGAAAACATGAATGGTGCTATTTCTTCGGTACAGGAAAAATTCAATGTGACAATCACAGAATTTTCAGTGGCCGGAATCAGATCGGGGACCCTGTTTGGGCACAAATGGTTTGTGAGCTGTGATGAGTCGGTAGACAAAAAAGCCCTTCTGGAAGCCATAGATCAACGACTTAAGGAATTAAACGATGACTATGCAACAGAAAGAAGCCATGCACTCAAAGAGCTTCAAATTGAGGTGTTGCCGCTCGAAGCTTTCTATAAGTTCCTTGAACAAAAAGGAAAAATCGGGGGTCAGAATAAATTCCCTCGTGTTCTAAAAAACACCCAACTAGATGATTTTGAGGCTATTGCCAAGTCTTATCATTCTGATAGAACTTCTGAAGCCAAATAAACTTTAAAGCAATTTCATTTGAAATCCGAAAACCCATATTTTAAAGGGTTGGGGCAGTCTGGAAAAATTTTGGAGGCGGTTTTTAAAATGGAAAACCAGTTCCCCTGAATATTGGTTTGCGCCAAATTTCTAAGGCTGAATTAAGCCATAATTGAGTTTAGATGGTGGAACGCTTTTCAAAAAACAGGATTCTCCCAAATAGGCAGGATTTTTCATTCCGATTCTTGCCTTGGGATTGCATATTGCATCCAATATGAGCGCCCCATTAAACCGACAAATTCCGCCTGCTTTTCAGCCACTTCAAATTCCAAGGCTCGCCAGACCTGTCACAGAAACTCTTTCTACAGGAACAGAAATCACTGGTTTTTTTCAAAGTTCTCAGAGCCTTGTTTCTCTGGAACTGGTCTTTCCTGCCCAAAGCCCATCTGTCCTTGACAGGCAATTGGAGGGCTATACCTTTAAAATGCTCGCCGAAGGGACCCAAAACAAATCGGCCAAGCAAATTGCCGACGCCATTTCCGTTTTAGGCGGCCAACTGGAATTTTCCCATAGCCCCGATTTTAATTCTATTCATATAACCTGCCTTTCCAGGTTTTTATCTGGTATGCTTGATTTACTGGGAGAAATCTGGGCGTTCCCTTCTTTTCCTGAAAAGGAGTGGAAAACGTTACTGGAGACCCAGCTTCATCAAAATGAAGTAAATCTTCAGAAAACTTCTTTTCAATCAGGTAAAATTCTAAGAGAGCATATTTATGGTAAATCGTTCGATTATGGTTACTCTTTCAGGCCCGAAATTGCCCAGGCCTTCACACCTGGAGACTTTTCAAATCGATTTCAAAAAATAAAACAAACAGCCCCGGCACTTGTTCTTTTGGCCGGTAATCCGGAAAATAAAGATCTGGAACACCTGAAAAACTGGTTGTCTTCCACTTTTTCAGCTCCAAATCCTGTCCTCAGGGATCCAATCCCGGAATTGAAAAAACCGGAGGCAGTAACGGTTTTTAGTCATGTGCCCAACTCCCAGCAAGCTTCTCTTCGGATGGGTCAGCATTGTATCTCCAGCCGGCATCCCGATTCGGCTTTATTTTCCTTGTGTATTGAGTTGTTTGGGGGATATTTTGGTTCAAGGCTAATGCAGAATATAAGAGAAGATAAGGGCTGGACTTATGGAATTTACGCTCAACGAATTGGTAACCTCCGCCAGCCATATTGGTCCATAGGCACCGATTTAAACGGTGATTCTGTGTCAATGTGCATCGGAGAAATTCATAAAGAGGCACTCCGTCTTCAGGAAGAATTGGTAAATTCAGATGAATTGGAGAAAGTAAAAAACTACATGATGGGCCAGCTTATGGGCTCAATAACCCATTGTTTTGGACTTTCAGACAAATATCGGTCCGTTTGGAGTCAAGGCACCAGCTTTGATAGAATCGAAGAAAATCATCGAATAATTCAGAATGCTTCCCCTGAAGACATCCGGGAAATAGCCCGAAAATACCTGCATACAACCGAAATGGTTGTTTCGCATGCGGGTCCAGAATAATTTTAAGCAAACAATCAGGTTTAAACCGAAATTTTATGAAAAACTACCAGGAATACTACAAGCAGTTGGGAAATGTGCTCTATGCAATTGCAGCCATCGATGGAAGCGTTGCCCCGAAAGAATGGAAAGAGCTTCGCCGGTTGGTTAAAGAAGAATTGGTTCCCAAAGAACCGCATAACGACGACTTTGGAACAGATGCTGCATTTGCAGTAGAATTCCAATTTGACGTTTTAGAAGGCAACGACATTCCTTCCCAGCAAGCATGGGAAGATGCCCAGGAGTATCTTCATCACAATGCAGTCCTTCTTCCTCCTGCAGATAAAGAAAGATTTCTAAAAGGAGCTGAAGCTGTGGCATCTGCATTTCATGGTATCAGTAAGGCGGAACACAATCTGCTGAACATCCTAAAAAAATCACTTTAAATTAGCCAACAGGCATCCAGATACAACCAAAACGAATGAAAAGATCGGACGTGAATGCGGCTGTAAAGGCTGCTATTTCTTGCTTCTCAGAGCATCATTGGGCATTACCTCCACAGCCCCGATGGGATGTCACTGATTTTGGTCTTGGCGAATTCAGGTCAAAAGGGCTTACACTGATTAATCTTGCAGAAGAACCAGAGTATTGCGAAAAACTGATGTTCGCTTTTGAAAACCAGGTTACACCGCTCCATACCCATAAGAAAAAGAAAGAAGACATCATTGTAAGATGGGGCAATCTATGCCTTGAATTGTGGCAAGGCAAACCAGAAGAGAAAAACAGAGGACAAGAAATGCGTGTTTTTTGTAATGGGAAACCAGCATCTGTAGCTCAGGGGGAACCTTTGGTTCTAAAATCCGGAGAGCGAATTACTTTGGTACCAGGAATTTATCATGCCTTCTGGCCTGTAAACGGAAATTGTATCATCGGGGAGGTTTCAACTGCCAATGATGACCAAAACGATAATTTTTTTGTAGACGAACGCATTGGCCGGTTTTCACATTTGGAAGAGGACGAGCCTTCACTTGTTCAACTGGTCAGCGATAACCCGGTTTCAGCATGAGCGAAAAAACAGGATCTGACCGGAGAAGCTTCCTTAAAGAATCAGCTAAAGTCCTGGCCACCGCCGGAAGTTTTTCTGTAACAAGTGCCATGGGGATTCCCGCCTACATTAGAAAAATGCCTTCTCAGACCCTTAGGCTAGGGTTTATCGGACTAAAAGGTATGGGCTGGGGCAATCTGAATGCTTTTAAAAAACATCCGGAATCTGATGTTGTAGCTTTTGCCGATATCGACTCAAATGTATTGAAAAGCAGGCAGCAAGAATTCCAGAAATCTTTTAACTCAACTCCGGAGCTCTTTACCGATTATCGGAAGATGCTGGACAGAAAAGATATTGATGCCATCGTCATTAATACACCAGACCATTGGCATGCCCTTCAACTTGTGCATAGCCTGGAAGCTGGAAAACACGCATATATTGAAAAACCATTGGCAAACAGCATTGAAGAATGCCAGTATCTGGAAAAAGCTGTCCGGAAGTATGGAAAAGTTGTTCAGGTCGGACAACAACAAAGGTCTGGCAAACACTTTCAGGATGCCATTGAGTGGTTGTCTAAAGGAGAACTTGGAAGGATAAGGTCAGTTCGATGCTGGATTTTCAACGCTGGGAAAGGTACTGTCCCAAAAGTTCCCAACCAGCCTGTTCCCGAGGGCGTTGACTATAACTCGTGGTTGGGCCCGGCCCCCGAAAGGCCATTTAATCCAAATAGGTTTCATTTCACCTTCAGGTGGTATTGGGAATATGCAGGTGGCCTTATGACCGACTGGGGAGTGCATTTACTTGACATTGCACTTTGGGGAATGAATTCACCCTGGCCCATTTCTGTTTCAGCAACAGGTGGAAAATTCGCATATCCGGATGATGATATGCAAACTCCGGATACATTAACAGCTACCTACGAGTTTCAAAACTTTATGCTCACATGGGAACATACCATAGGCATTGGGCGAGGCCCGCATAACCGGGAGCATGGGATAGCCTTTTATGGGGAAAATGGGGTTCTTTTAGTCGATCGGAAGGGTTGGGAAGTGGAACCTGAGTTCAAAAAAACATCGAACGGCTTACGTCAATATTCAATTCCACCTGTTCCTTTTCAGTCAGCTCAGGGAGATGATCGGTTTACACATACCGGCAATTTTATCAGGGCTATCTTTCAGGGTGAAAAACTGGCTTGCCCTATTTCTACCGGATCACAATCAGCAATTGTAGCTCATCTGGGAAACATTGCTTTTCGGTCGGGCAACCGGATTCAATGGGATTCAACAAAAAACGCTATCAAAGGAAGCACCGATGCCCAGAAATTTGCTGGCCCTGTTTACAGAAAACCATTTTTTCTGCCTTCTTTGTAGTTGATCAAATATTTGGACTCACAATCTCAATCCTTTGAGCGACAGCATAGTTATCATTCCAACCTACAACGAAAAAGAAAACGCAGAAGCGATCGTGAGGGCTGTTATGGCTCTGGAACCTGAGTTTCATGTCTTGATTGTAGATGATAATTCGCCTGATGGGACAGCTACCATCATCCAGAATCTTCAATCTGAATTCCCGGGCAAATTGTTTTTAGAACAACGGAAGGGCAAACTTGGCCTCGGCACAGCGTATATCCATGGGTTTAAATGGGCCATCCGAAACAACTATGAATTTATTTTCGAAATGGATGCCGACTTTTCGCACAACCCAAACGACCTTATCCGATTAAGAGAAGCATGCCTTCAGGGCGGTGCAGATCTGGCAATTGGTAGTCGTTATGTGGTGGGTGTAAATGTCGTTAACTGGCCCATGGGACGGGTTCTGATGAGTTATTTTGCCAGCTACTATGTTCGGTTGATCACCGGGATGAAAATAAATGATACGACTGCTGGCTTTAAATGCTATCGTTCTATTGTCCTAAAAACCATTGATTTAGATAAAATAGACTTTGTAGGCTATGCCTTTCAGATTGAAATGAAATTTATGGCCTGGAAATTTGGTTTCAGGATTGTGGAAGTCCCTATCATTTTTACTGACCGTACCAAAGGAGAATCAAAAATGAGTTCAGGAATCTTTAAAGAAGCTGTTTTAGGGGTATTGCAAATGAAAATAACTTCCTACTTCCGTAATTTTCAAAGGCCCATGGCCTAAACTATACCATCCTGACCGGCGTTGTTTTCTGCTCCAGGCAACTTTGATTTGTTCTTTTTTATCTTCCGCAACATTTCTTCTTTCGGGATTTGAATAGAAAAAACTGAACCTTTGTTTTCAACAGAATGGACAAGGATGTCTCCCTCCTGTTTACTTAAAAATTCCTTACAGATTGAGAGTCCTAAACCAGTACCAGCCTCGTTTTCAGTTCCAGACATGGAAATGGTATTGTTGGTAAATAGAGTTTTTACAATAGCAGGCCCCATCCCAACTCCATAATCCTGTACCTCAATAAAATAATAGTCCTTATCTTCTCTGTGAGACAATCTTATTTCTCCACCTGCAAAAGAAAACTTAATTGCATTGGAAATAAGATTTCGCAACACAGTCTGAATCATGGCTTTATCTACCATTAAAACCAAATCAGATGAAATCATATTATGAATAGAAATCCGTTTTGAATTCAACTGATCGGAATAAAGATCAATTACTTCCTGCCCTAATAATTTAATGGGATGAGGCTCAGGGTGAATCTGAATTTTATTGAGTTGTAGCCTGCTCCAGGTTAAAACATCTTCCAATAATTTTCCATAATTCACTGCCGACTGATCCAGCTGGTCAAGGTAATCTTTTAACTCTTGCTCGGAAATGGCTGCACGATGGTTTTTCAATATGTAGATTATGGCATTAATCCCAGATAGTGGAGACCTCAGGTCATGCCCCAAAATCGAAAACAATCGTGCTTTTTCATCATTTAGCTGCCTTAGTATTCGTTCGATTTCCTTTTGACGCAGGAAATCCTGAGTGATGGATACTGTAGAAAAGAAAGCGACAACCAACGCAATGCAAATGGCAAGATAATTGGTATAGCTTCCATAGGAAATACTCCGGGCGATGTACTTTCGGTTAATTTCTAAAGAAACACGGAGCTCGTTCTCCAGCTTGTGCAAAGCCTCCCGGATTTCAAAAGTTTTGTCTGCACCCTGTCCCAACAATACTTTTGTAAATTCTCTCGCTGTACCATCAGGCGCAGGTTGCTGTAAAATTGTTTTTGAAAACAACAGCTTTCGCTCGTTTACAAGCCTTCTTAGTTGCCCAACCTGTTCTTTAGATATCTGGAACTCCTCCATTTTTTTGGAAAAATCTACCATTGCTTTATCCATCCTGCCTAAAGCACGTAGATGGCTTCTTCGATAAATCTCCTGTCTTGATATGAGGTAGTTCTTGAGTGCGTTTTCTGCAATACTTAAGTCATTTTCAATTTGCAGAATGGTTCCGAGATCACTGTAAATGGATTCGACTTTTGCTACATTACCCCTTAGATTTTGAGTGATATCGCGGGTCAAAAGGATGTTCCCAATAAATGTCCCTATAGTCAGAATAAAGCCAGCGAAAACAATCGCCAGTGCTTTGTTACCTATTATGGTGCGCAGAATCTGATTCATGAACCAATCGGACCACGGAGGAATTCCCTGCGGTGTTGCAATCTCAGGAAATTATTCAATTACTGATTCCAACTTCTGTCTTAAAGCTGGACCTCGTAGGTTTTTTGCAACTATTTTTCCTGAAGGATCAATTAAATAAGTAGAAGGCAGACTGGAAACAGCATAGACTTGTGCAGACTGGCTTGTTCCCTGGGAAAAATCCCGACCGTGTGCCCAATGCATTCGATAGGTAACCATAGCTTTTTGCCAGTCTTTTGGATTCTCGTCCACACTAATAGAAAAAACTGTGAATCCCTTGGGCCCAAAACGCTTTTGAACATCAGACAGGAAAGGAAGTTCTCCAATACATGGCTTACACCAGGATGCCCAAAAATCCAGTAAAACCCACTTCCCTCGAAATTGCGATAGTTTAACTTGCTTTCCATTTGGATCGGAGACCAATATTTCGGGAGCTTGCTTCCCTATGGCCAAACGCCTCGGTGCTTCCAAAAAAGATTGCATCTTCTTAGTATACGCTGCTTTAGGCTTTTCTTTTTCAAAGCGAGTTAACAGGCTGTCTAAAAATTGGAAATCATCTTCAACCGAAAGCATGGAAACAGCAAGGTGAGAAACAGGGTTTGGGCCAAGACTATCGATAAAGTTCTTCACAAATAATTTGCTCCTTTGCTGAAGTCCGTCAAAAGCTTTCAAAGCAGAATCTGCAGATTTCTGGTTTCCATGTTCCTGAGCCCGGGAGAACCGCTGCTCAAGATCCTGAGCTATTTGTTCAAAATCCATTCGTTTTTTCTCAACACTCAGCATTAAATCGGTAAGTGGTGAATTTGAATATCTGGCGGAAGTATACAATTGCCTGAAATCAGCTTGTAACTGATGTATTCCTGGTTCCAGAAAAATAGGGAGCCGCTGAGAGCCTGCTTCCAAAAGATAAAGACGCTCCGTGTCAGAAGGCACCTCGAGTCGGAAACGCCCATCATCCCCAATCAAAGCAGAGTCGAGGAAAACGGGCTTCTTATTATCAACCCTCCCAATCCGAACAACAGGGCCAGAACCTGAAATATTCCTGAAACTTCCCTCAATTATTGCCTTGCCTCCCTCCTCTTCAGGTTTTTGAGAACAACCAATCCAAAGCCAATTAAGACAAAAAAACAGTATGAAAAAGGAGATACTCGTTTTCAAATCCATTCAGCTTATGCTCCCAATTCAACAGAACGTTTCAAGGCTGCCTTCAAGCCCTTCCCAATAAGTTCGGAAAGTATATCAGATTCAAAAGAATTTACCGCCGCCTCAGTAGTTCCACCTTTACTGGATACTTTTTCAATCCACTCCTGACAGGTAAAATTATTGTTGTTAAGCAAATGAACCGCCCCAAGAAAAGTTTGAAGAACCATAGTTTCTGCTTCGGCAGCTGAGAATCCCATTCCAACTGCCGCATCTATCATGGCTTGCATGAAATAATAAACATAAGCTGGTCCCGAACCTGATATTGCTGTAACACCATCCAGCAGATCTTCCTGGACAAAGTAAAGCGATTTCCCTGTTGTGTTCAAAAGGTTTTGAACAGAAAACAGTTCAGCTCTGGAAACAGAAATATCTGCGGTAAAACCTGTCATACCCATCCCTACCTGAGCTGGTAAGTTGGGCATGGCACGGACAATTTTCCTGGTTGGCAACTCTCTGATCAAGGTCTCTATCCGAACCCCAGCCATAATACTTAATACCAGTTGATCGGCCTTCATAAATGGCCGGATCCGATTAAACAAAGCATGAGTGTCCTGAGGTTTTACAGCCAGAACGATCAGGTTCATTTCTCCAATAAAAGGACCAGGCTCACTATAAACAGACTCAAAACCAAGTCCAAGAAAGTAAGGCCGCTTCTCTTCAGCCTTTTCCAAAAGAAATAAATCTCTCCGGGCCACGGAATGATTTGCAATAAAACTTTCTGCATAGGTCCTACCCATGTTTCCCCCACCAACAATCAGAATTTTCATAAAGACTTGAAAGATTGGGAAATCCGGATTTGCATTTCTTCTAACTCCTCAGCGTTTGGTTGAAGTTTAGGCCTTGAAAAATTCATATCAGCCATAGTCTGCATGGGAACTAAATGAATATGAGCATGCGGAACTTCGAGCCCAATGACAGAAACACCAACTTTTACACAAGGAACAGCCTGTTTAACAGCAACAGCGACCTTTCTTGCGAAAATCCAAAGTGAGGCATATGCTTCGGTCTCCATGTCAAACACATAATCAATCTCTATCTTCGGAATTACCAAAACATGACCTGTTGAGACAGGCTGAATATCCAGAAAAGCAAGATGTGATTCGTCTTCGGCTACTTTGAAACAAGGAATTTCTCCCTTAACAATCCTCGAAAAAATGCCAGGCATCAGATCTAATTATTGAAAACCAGACTCGATCGACAGAATCTCAAATTCCAATGCACCTGCAGGAGCCTGAATAGTTGCCTTCTCACCTATTTTTTTTCCCAACAAACCTCTCCCGATAGGGCTTTTTACAGAAATCTTTCCGCTTTTGAGATCGGCTTCCTCCTCAGCAACAATGGAGTATGCCACCATTGCCCCATTGCGGGTATTCTTAATTTTGACTTTGGTCATGATAGACACCTTGCTGGTATCGATAGAACTGGAATCAAGAACCCGGGCATTGGCAACAACATCCTCCAATTTGGAAATTTTCAATTCCAAATGCCCTTGTGCATCTTTTGCAGCATCATATTCAGCATTTTCGCTGAGATCGCCCTTGTCCCGGGCTTCAGCAATCTGGCGGGCCATATCTGCCCTGCCTCTGACCTTTAAGTCATTTAATTCTTCTTTCAGGCGACGAAGGCCCTCCTCGGTATAATAGGAAATAGACATGATGGTATTGGCTCAGAAAAAAAGAAAAACGGCTCCGGAGGAACCGTTTTTCAAAACACAAATGTAAAACGGATTTCGTTACAAAGTCAACAACAGAGAAAACCGATGGGTTCCACCAAAGTATCTGGTAAGGGTGTAAGCGTAATCAAATCCAAAAATCTTAGACTTGTTCTTACCCTCGTGCAAATCGGTACTGCTTGTCTGTGCCATATCACCAGATTGATTTCTCTTGTATGGTATCTGAACAGTAGCTCCGAATGAAGGACCAAGGTTGGCCGTAGTAGACTCGGCTTTGGAGAATATTCCGTCCTGATAGTCATAACCACCACGAAGAATAAACATGTCTTTCCAGCCAGCTTGTAAGCCAATCTGATATTGATCAGCAGTAAAGGAGTTGGACCTGAAGTTGAAACAAGGAGTTAGTTTTAAGTCGTCGTTCTCCATGTAGAAATCATAGCCCAGGCCAATATTCAACATTGAAGGTAACTCAAAAGCAGCAGAAAGTAATTTTACAGTTTGGGTGTAGGAAGTACCTTGTTTGGTTCCTCTTGTAGCCAAAGCATCACCATCAAATCCGGTTTTTGGTCCAAGATTCAAAATAGAAACCCCAAACTTAAATTCCTTTCTTTTTCCGGTCTGATATTGAATACCTGCATCTACAGCCAATCCAAAAGCAGAAACTGAATTGTAAGACTGCGATATACCCCGAAGCAGCAGCCCACCTGAAATCCTGCTTGAAAAAGTCTTGGCATAAGCCGCTCCGAAATTGAAAATCTGTGGAGAAAATGTATTACCAGTTCCATCGGCAAGCTCTTCTGTGGTTTCATAAAAAGTTCCAAGACTGTAGGAGGTCAGGGTTAAACCCATAGCACCCCCTCCAGCTTTGGTTCCAAAACCCAGTGCATTTATCCTTATATCGCTTGGATATAGGTATAAAGCCGAACAGAAATTGATTTCAGTTTTATTGATACCAGATAACCCGGCAACATTTAAACCCATCGACTCAATTCCTCTGACTATTCCGGAACCGGAGTTTGCCATTCCTGAAGTCCGGCACCAGGGATTGATGAGCAATTCGCCCGCCCCTCCCTGGCCACGCTTGGTATCATTTCCTGCCTGCACACCTATGGATAAACCCATACCCATGATTCCCAGGACTAAAATTCGTTTCAATTGCACTGTGCTATAAATGAAGTGTGACTAAATTAAAAGGTATCCAGATCAATTGGACGCAGAACCCCAAACCACTTGATAATTCGCTCGCCAAGAGTTTCAGATTTCACGTGAATCAAATAGACACCCGATGCGATTGGGATGTTGCTTTGATTTTTCAAATCCCAATCCAGGTATGTTTGGTAGTTGACTCCCCGCTTATTCACCACCAGTTCGCCATCACTGACAGCCGCATAAGGCTTGGTCGAAGATTGGTCGAAATTGTATTGACGGATCAATGTACCGGTAAGGTTAAAAATAGACACCACACATTTAGAAGGTAGGTTAATAATCTTTACCCGATTATCTACCTGGGAGTTTTCATACCCGGAAACAGACAAATATGGGTTTGGAACAATCCGGACCAGGTCAAGCGCATTTTTTGCAACTTCCGTCCTGAATCTGATTGGCTGGGATTCCAGTTTAAATTGATAAACCGGGTTGGCATCAACAGCACTACCGTGATCAAAAGGACGAAATGCTTTTTCAATTCTTAACCTAACCCTAACATCTGTGAGGCTAATGGGCTGTTCAGCAATCCGAATAAAATCGATTCCTCTTCCCATCAGGCCAGCGTACATGATGTTGTCAACATGCCACTTACGAACGATAGGAAGAAACTGTGGAGCTGGTCTGGAAACGTTTTCGGAATAAATTTTCTCAAGATCGAACTCGGCCTGTCTGGCATTATCGTAGGCAGTATTAAGCACATAGATGAAATTTCTTGTGCCTTCCAACCCCCCAAGATTAGCCCTCGGTTCCCATTTCAAATCATTTCCATTTTGAGGATCGAGAATATAACTCTCGCTAAACATCATATTCAAACGAATGCCCCGATCCAGATCAATAGCATAACCCGGGAACCAGCTCATTCCCCTTGAACCTTTTGTATTGTCATACGGATTCAGGGAATTGTCTGGGGCATAATCCTGGTTTACAGATGGTCTACGGCTTTTTGCCAACGTCCATTTCGGTCTGTTGGTTGAGCTACCTGGCAGGGAATCGCACTGCAATACCACACATCTTGTCCATTTAGATTTGTCGGCTGTCAGCACAATGTCCACGTTTTGGAGCTTGGACATCGCCTGCAGGGACTCGATACCATCTACGTCGTACTGTGCGAACTGATCTGTCGCAGAACTACCGGAATTATTAGATGCATAAAACTGAGGTCCGCCAAGCAGTGCATTGGGTAATGTAGCTGTAAATGAGGCTTTTTCACTCAACACGTAAGGCAACCAACCTCCTCCTGCAAAATTTTGGTAAGTCCGCTTGGGATCCAGGGCGAAATACTGAACGCCGCCAACAAATCCATCTGTTCTATACCACGGATAATTGGATGTAGATACTCCGTAAATCCATAATTTTAACGGATCTGGATCAGACTCAATAGATGAAGGAAGGAAGCCATTCTGGCTTAATTCATTTGCAAAATCAACCCCCGGATCTGGCGTATTCCTTGGGCGAAGTGAAATCCCAAATTCAGGGATAAGCTGCTCAGATACGGCAGAAACTGGTTTCTCAGATAACACAACCGTTCCAGATTCAATGTGGGTAAATTTCCAATAATCATACGGCAGGAAGTCCGTTGCTACGGCAAACTTGCTTGTATCCCCTTTAACATTGAATTTCAAACCTGTCTTTTTGGAGAGTTTTAAAATATACTGACTCCGCTCCAATTCGACATCATCCTGCCAGTAAGTAAAAGTTCCGCCATTGCCAAGGATGTCAATGTCCAGATCGTAATTGCCACCACCTAGATTAAAAACCCTTCGAACGACAGCTCGTCCGGGAGTAAAACGCTCACGCTCCCGCAAAGTATTATATGGAGGAATCAGTGTCCTTACCGAGTCTGCTACGATGGTATCGCCAACGGAAAAGACATGCCCTACAGAACGGTAAACCAATCTGGAAGAAAATTTAATCTGGAAATTTCCTGAGACAATGGCTTTGGGATTGTAAATCTTTACGTCGATGGGGGTGTTTCCGGCTTTATAAGTCAAGACTTGTACCTTATTTTCATTAAGGATACGTGATTCTTCGCCTTCAGCCAATTCGAGAACATTCCCGCTATTTCCAACACCTGAAATTCTGGTTACATCAACCCCGGAACCAAATGCAAAAGATGACTCTGATCCAAATGATTCTGGATTCATCTTATGCGGAATGGCTGTGTACACTTTATAATTGGTCACACCCTGAATGTAAGGACGCTTCTCCTGAATATTTCTGTTATATCCATAAGCCACAATAGCGTAGTAGTACTTTTTAAAGTTTGATAGCTTGCCTGTAGCGTTAAACATATCCTTGCTAACCCTAAAGCTTCTGAAAATTCCATTATCAGGAGCTCCTTTAACCATTGGTGTCGACAATTCAGCGTCAAAGTCAGCGTTAAAAAGTAAATTATTGATGTCCTTGACACCATCCTCTACATCCATGATACCTGTGAAATCGGTATTACCGTCTCCGTTTACGTCGCCCTCAAGTAACCTTGCACGGTCTGGGTTGTTCAAGTCCTGAACAGAAACTTTGTCATCAATCAATTGATAAATTTTGTACCCCTGGAAACGGTAGAGCAAGTCCTGGGGATCGTTTGGATCACCAATAGAAACCCTCCTGTTCAATTCGGTATATGTTTCTGTAGTCATCAATGGTGACCGAACAATGGTATCTGGAATAATGGTTACGATCAGATCCCGATCCAGTTCCACAAACTCAAGATTGGGATTATTCGGACCAACGTTACGCTTGAAGCAATCATTAAAACGTTCCTGAGCCAAATCATCGGCCGCCAATAGTTTGGAAAAAGAACCTGTTGGTCCTCCGAAAGTTGCCCTGGCCCAAACAATACCAATGGTACACTCATTGAAGTCTCCTGGTTGTAAAGTAAAAGGACCGTTGTTGGCCAAAAACCGGCGATCACCTGGAGGATTGTTTTCTGTGGATTCACTCCAGGGTTTTGGACATGCGACCGGAGATGTACAGCTTGATGCACCACAGGCAAATCCATATGGATCACTTGCTGCGGTTACGTTTGGAAACATATACCTTGCTTTGGGGTGGTCAGGAAGACTCAATATTTGTCTGCCATCTCTGCCCCAGGTAATGTCTGTACCATCCTTCCATTTGTTCTGCATGTAATTGTAAAAATCTGCAAATTTGGTTGGGTCCCCATTTCTTGGGTCACCACCAATATTGTAATATACAAATCCAGACATGGTTATCCGCTCGTTGGTATCTGGTACCAGGTCATTTGGACCTGAACAATCCAGGTCCCAATCAATATTGTCAGTAGGGTCATCAGGGAATGGACCACGGAAAAAATCTACTCCCACTGCAGGTGGATTTTCCCCATAGCCCGTTGAGCCTTCATCAATGGGATCGCCATTGTAGCAGATACCTAATCCACGCATTACATCGCAGCCAACATAATCATCGTTCGGATTCCCGAGATCCGGGTCCATCCACTGGGCCAGATATGTACGGTCGAGAATATAGCTTCCTTTGTTGTAAAGCTTTTGCCTCAGGAATGTCATATCGTTTGTGGCATCAGTGGAAGCATACGCAAATGCTTCATAATGAACCTCCATGCCAATTTCTGGCACTGTGGTGGTGTTCTCCTGGAAATTTTTCCGGTTCCCTGCATCATTACATACCCACCAGATTACCTGGTCTGCCCCGGCATTGATGTCAATTTTTCCTCCCGGACAGTTATTGTCTGCTTCTGTTCCGGCCCATAATGGATAATCCCCATTACATGGATTGTAAATATCATTGCTGTCAGCATCATAAAAATTGGCCAGGTTATTATCGATGGAGGCAACTGCGGCTGGGTCGGCAGCAAATTCTGCCTTCTGCTTAAGGTAAGGATTGCCTTTACCAGGCCAGTATTTAATTTCATCAGGAACCTGATCGCAATCTGTAATCAACCCTTCTGCGAAATCATCCGCAAACTCCTTTACAGTCCGACGGTCGCACTTAAAATGCTGATCCCATGCGGAACAGACTTTGGGGTTGGTCGGAATAGAAAGTTCCGGATTGCTGTATTGAATGGGACCTGGCCAGTAGTTACGTAGTTGACCTCTATACGTTTGTACCATTACAAGAACGTTATCTGTTCCCCTTTCTATACCACCTAACCAGATGGCAGCAGCAAAAACTGAGTTTTTACTTGAGGTCAAATTATCGGTTCTCTTAGGCACCTCATATTTGGGTAAGCTGGCTGCAGGATCCCAAAACATATCGCCTGCATTGAGGTATCTGGCCCGAACATTATTAATGTCCAATTCTGCACGGGATAGACCTATGGCACAAGTAGAAGCAGCGGTACCGGTTGTACCATTGTTTTCGTTGCCTCCCCCCCTTTGGGCTGGTGGGGCAGCTGCAAATACACTAACTCCTGTTATCCAAATCAGAAGGAGTGCAGCGGTCAGGATGTTCAATAGCTTTTTCATAACCATTTTAGTTTAAAAGTTGTAAGAAGCACCGATACGGAACCGGCGTGGAAGAGAGATATTATCTGGGTTCATGATAGCCAGGTTGTAAAACATGGCATAGCTTTCAGGGTTGAAGGACTGGCTTGCAAGGTTCTGGCCAAAAGAAGAAGCGAGGAATCCATCGTCTTTTGCAGATCCTGTCCTGGTATACACGCTGAGTACATTTTGTGCATCGAAAAGGTTTTGTACGTACATGTAAACATTGATGTTGTGAGAGCGCTTACCATTTTTTGTTGGCAGTAAAAAGGATTTATCAATGCGGACAGAGGTCCTGTTGTTCCATGGGAGTCTGGCACCATTAATTGAACCTCTGATTTGGGTTCTTCCTCCCCAGGCCGAACCATCTTGGGTATAAGGTGTTCCGGATCCAGTGTAGAAGGTTGCATTCAGACCCATGTTTTCGAAAGGACGAATCCCAAAAATTTCTGGTCCCTCTTTGTCATTCAGGCGATAATCAAAATTGAATTTGATGGCATGGCGCTGGTCAAAACTAAGTGGAGTTGTGTTTCTCAAATTCGGGGTGCTGGTATTCAACAAGGCACCGGCAAAATTTGAAGCAGATCCTTCCGCAAAAGAAAGTGTGTAAGATGCGGATGCAGAGAAGTTCTCTGAGCGACGAAGATCATACTCTAAAGTTAATCCTTTTACAACGCTGAAATCCAGGTTACCGCTTGTCTGGTAACGAACAGGATATGCAAAATTGACGTTGATGACCTGAATAAGATCTTTAATTTCTGAATAAAAAGCCTGGAGTTTAATGGCAGAGCTTTTTGAAATAGCTTGTTGAAAGCCAAGGGCGTAGTCAATTTTCTTTTGAGGCTTCAGATTTGGATTATTGATAAAACCTCCATTTCCAATTGCAAGGCTGAAATAATCGACCGGAGACGCATAATTCTGTTGCAAGCCACCGCCTGCATTTACTCCAAGAGGTCGTTGGGTCAAAACATCATAGTGCGCATAGAACAAAGCCTCTTCGCTCAAAGGAAATGAGAATGAAATACGAGGCATAAAATTGACCTGCGGCTTGAAATCCTGATATGCATCTATGGTGATACCTGTTGTCCTTTGAAGGGATTTGAGGTATGGTTCATCAGAACGGTTAACCATATCAAAAAATGGGTTAACTGTTCCATTTCGCTCAAGGGAGGCAGGGTTACTGGTTTCAAATCCGTTGGCATCATACCAAATATCTCCGCTTCTAAATCCAACGACTTCAAACTCCCCATAATTGGACCCATTGAAATTCGAAGCAGGCTTGTTCACGTACACCGCCCAGTCATTTCCAACTGAACTAGGGATTGGCTTCCCGGCATTGGCGTAAAATTCCTGTGCAGTTGTCAGGCGGGTCAGCGTGTATTTGTCTTTTAGCACCGGCATGTTGGCATCAAAGGCATCTACCCGAAGACCTAAACTTAGGATCAAATCTCCAACAATAAACTTATCTTCAATAAATCCTGCATAGTATATAGGCCGGAAGGCATCCACAGGACGGTTGATTGTATCGTTGAAGAAATCGAAGAAACTGCTTCGCTTTGCACGTTTTCCATAAGGCGTATAACCTTGCCATAAAGCAAGGGGGGAATTGCCCTGATCAAGAATGTCGCTAACCCCGAAATCATTGATGCTGAAGGAGTTTGGAGCAAACTCATCCAGGAAAATACTTTTATCAATGGCTAACCCGTTTCTGGCCCTGAAATTCCGGTCAAAAATAGTCTGGCCCTCTGGGCGTCCATCTGCCTGTAAAAGGGGATTGACAAAAGGAGTGCGAAATACCTTTACAAGTGTATCGCCAAAGTTAGGGTCGTTCTGATCTGCAATAATGCTTT
>JBIPNA010000138.1:0-8791 GCA_044375665.1 Catalimonadaceae bacterium | reverse complement strand
TGAAAATATTGTTCGGCAAGTGCGTGATTGCCCAGTTCAACATGAATATTGCCCAGACCATTATAAGAGTCGGCAAGGTAAGGGTGACCAGGGCCCAGTTCTTTTAATGTCATGTTCAATGCTATCCTGTGGTATGTCTCTGCTTTTTCAAAATGATTAAGACGATGGTAGAGGTTTCCCAGGTTGTAATAGGAAGTCAGTAAATCGGGATGGTGGATATCCAGCACCGCTTTATTTATCTCCAGGTTTTTTAAAAGGCATGTTTCTGCCAGGGTGTAGTTTCCCAATGCCTGTTGCAAGTTGCCATAGTTGTTGTAGGCTTTGGCCGTTTCGACATGAAATTCCCCATTGAGCTTCAAACGAATTTCCAATACCTTTTTTTGATAGGGTTCGGCTTTAAAGTAGTTGGCCATTTCGTGATGCATCCTGCCCAGATTTGCATAGGCTCTGGCTACCTCGTTATGGAATTCCCCAAGCAATCTGAGCCGGATGTCGAGCACTTTTTCGAAGGCTGAAATGGCCTCCTCTGCTTTACCGGTTCTTCTTAAGGAACTCCCCATACTGGCCAAAGCATCTGCATATTCCAGGCTTTCTGTACCACTTTGTTTTTTCACCAGCTCTACCCATTGTCTGGCAAATCCAAGGGCGACATCATGCTTACCCTTTTTGGTATAAACGTCCACGGAGTCCTTCAGCGGATCTTGTTTTGTCTGTGCCAGAAGTTGGACAAGCGGAAAGCAAACCAACATGAGTGCGATAAAGGGGATTTTCATTTCAGGTTCTGGCTTTTTTACGCAAGGATATGAAAACCAATGAGATTTTTTTTCCACTTTGATCAGGAAGCGTCCTGTAAAATAATTGCGGAAATTTGTCTTTCAGCCCTGTGGGACTTTTGACTTTCCTGGGTTTGTTGTTCAGACTTTCTTCCTTTTCTCCCTGGCACCATCAACCAGGAAAGCCCTGGTTTTTTGGGAAAACCTCATCCTCCGGATCTTTTGCATCGAGGTAATTGTTGTAAGACCAATCCTCTTTGAAGTGGACGAAGCGTTTGCCGGATGGAAGGGTCAAACCTGGAATGAAGGAGTAAAACCAGGGAGGAGAAATGGTTGCAGAACCAACCCCTTCCCATGAATCCGGATTATTCGTTGCTAAAGAAATACAATACCCGAAGTCCGAAAAAGCGACTCAGTATTTTGTCATCCGATTTTTGAATCAGCCCCTGGGCACGGAAAAGGAAAAAAGTTTCGGCCCGAAAAAGGGAACAATCCTGAAATTCAAATTGGTAACCTGCGAAAGCCTCCAATGGAATGAACAGATAGGGGCCTTTCTCAGTAAAATACTTGTCCTTGAAAGAGATGGTATCTGTTTCGGCAGTAGCCCCTTTCACATCAGCCACAAAAAAAACCGGCGCAGAAAAGGTAAATCCCGGACCCAGATAAAATCGGCTCCGACCAGGATTCAGAAAGACAGACCAGCGAAAAGTCAGTCCGATATGGTATGCATCAACCACCTGATCGGTCCGGATAAAATTGTATTTCTCATTCGATCCATCATTCCGGGAGTAATTTAAAGCTTTGGTTGAGAATACGTTACGGAGAGATGTTGCCCCAATGCCATAGGTAAATGCAACCCGTTCACTTACAAGTTTGGTATTGAGATAGGAAAGATCCCAGGAAAATCCGGTTTTCTCCTGATAGTTTTGATCAGAGCGAACCTTGAAATTCTTATCGAAATGCGAATGATAAGAAATGCCCCCTGAAGCTGAAAACCCATTTTGGTAATGATAAGTTTGACAAACACTTTCATTCATCCAGAAGCAGGTTAGGACCAATAGAATGCTAATTCGGATTTTGCAGTGGGCCATGACGGAAAATTATCTCTTGTAAAAATACCTGAGCTCTGACCCTGGAATCCGTATACCGAACATTAGTCATCCTGATTTTCATCATTTTTTTAAATCCTGATCATGTCCGGATAAAAAATGATTTTGGAGAATGGAGGTATTTCAAAAATATTTTGTTGTCAACATGAATTTACCATGAAGTATTATGGGTATCATTTTACTTTATTTTTTCATGTATGATATATGTGATTTTATTTCTATTTGATGAATTGGGTATTTTTAAAATATATGGTTTAAATATGCTCAGTAATTTATGATCAAGGGTTATAATCGGAATATGGAATGGGTCGAGGCTATGAAATTTTCTTTTTTGTTTGCTTCACGAAACAAATTTAATTTTTGCCTGCCATACTGGATTTTTCCCGTAAAGAGAATTTAACGCAAACACAAAATTGGATCCTTGATTGAAGGGATTTTTCATAGGTGCTTTGCACAAAAAATTATGAAGACCTTATTTACTTTTTTCATTTGCCTTTTCGGGCTGGGCTATTCTGCTCAATCCCAAACCACTGCTGTTCAAAGCCTTGAGCAGGCCAAGGTGGAGTGCACGGGCATAAAAACCCAGGTTACACAAGCCAGAAAATTATCCAATCAACTCAGCAAACAATTGCTGCTGGCTGGTTTTCCTTCCACGGTGGCATTTGAAACTGGTGTTTCGACCTGCACCAACCAAATGCAAAATCATGTGGAGGCTTTGGAGGAATCTGTAGCCGCTGCCCTGTTGGCTTCCGGAAATGGATTCAATCCCGGTTCCATCAACCAAAGCATTCAATTGATGGTGGCGCAGATTGATATTCTGGATGGACTTAGAGCGCAGATCGTGCAAGCCATTCAGGCGCAGAACAAAGCATTGGCTCAACAATTGATTCCCCAGTTCAATGCGGCCCTTTCCCGCCAGACAACACTTGCCAATCAAACCATTAAAAAGCTTGACAAAGCCATCGATCTCATCCGTCCCTATCAGGTTTGTGTCAGAACTGTAGATTCAAATGGAAATCCGGTTGCTGCCTCAGATCTATTTGGCTTTTACTGTGTAAAGGCAGGAACCCAAACTTTGATTGAGCCTTCAAATCAGGAAGGCACCTGTTGGACTTTGCCTGCCGGAACCTATGAATTTGGTTCATATCCGGGATATTTCAGCGGCACTTCTTCGAACACCGTTACACTGACAAGGAGCCTGGAGAATGCCGACGGTCAGGTACTGGTTGACCTTGTGTATTGGTCAGAATAGCATTGAATCTGCCAGGTTTAGTATTCAATTCCGGCTCTTCAAGAAAACGGTTTCCCGGAAAAACCTTAAAACCGAACTGGCTTTCGCCGGGCAGTTCTTTTAATAGCAGCCAGATAATTTGGAGACACTCCTTTATCTGGCTGTTTCGTTGTTTATGAATTTATTCGTAAAGCTGTCTATCTGGAGCCTTGGGCTGGTCTTGTTATCGACAATCAGTTTTTTTATTGTTTCCAACAGGGAAGTAAAAAACCTGCTTGAAGATCAGGTTTTCTCTGAAATGGAAGAGCGGGCAATGGTGAAAACCAGGTCGCTTGCCCGGTACTTCTCAGAAAAGGAAGAGGTTTTAAAAGTTGCTTCATTACATCCAATACTTCAAAACCACGAAGGGCGAAAGGGAATTGATATCCGTCGCCATCTGCAGGCTTTAAATGAAAAGACCAAAGGATTTTACTCTTTGTCTTTTTTTGATGTAAACCGGGTTCGACTTGCCGATACCCGTAAAAAGTCGGAAGGTGAACAACATTCATATTCAAGATATTGGAAAAAGGTGCGGTTTGACCGGAAACCTAATGATCCTGGTAATTTTCTCATTGATTTTTCAAACTCAGAATCTCTGGGCGAGGTAGTTATTCATTTTACCCAGGTTGTTTTCGATACAGATTCGCAACCCAAAGGGCTTTTGGTCGGAAGGGTTTTGTTGGATCAGCTATTGCCTGTTTTTGAAGAGGATGATCCAAAATTTGCAGCTCTTGAAGGTGAACTTCACCTGCTTGATTCAGACTGGAATTATCTTTACTCTTCGAAAAATCCCGTCATGCTTTTTGGGTTTTCTTTTCCCTACAAGGATCAAATGAGGAACCAAAAGCGCTGGAGGTTGAAAGATAAGATTTTTATCCGCTGGGAAGACCAGCGGCAAGCAAAACAATTGACGCCCTACTCGCTGATTTATGAGATCCGGGAAGACAAAGCCTATGCCCCTATTTTCAAAGTCTGGACTTCGTCGCTTCAAACCCTAATTGGCGTTTTGGCCATAGCCGGGATCGTAACCCTTTTTCTCAGCCGGTTTTTAACCGAACCTATCCGGAAACTAAGCCTTGCGGCAACACGCATGGCCGCCGGCGAGCCGGAAACGACATTCCTGATCCGGACAGGGGACGAATTGCAAACCCTTAGCATCCAGCTGCAAAAGATGGCTCAGGCCCTTCAGTTAAAGTTGTTGGAACAAACCAAACTTTCCAAGGAGCTTCAGTTAATAAACCAAAACATCACCTACAGTATTCAGTATGCAAGCCGGATTCAAAACAGTATTCTCCCGCCTTCAGAACGATGGAATTCACTTTTTGAGGACCATTTTATTTTGTATCAGCCAAGAGACATTGTTTCTGGTGATTTTTACTATTTGAAGAAAATTGGGAATACCATTTTTCTGGCCGTGGCAGATTGTACCGGTCATGGCGTTCCTGGCGCCTTTATGTCTATGGTTGGGTACAACGGCCTGGTCCACCTGATTGAGGTTGAAAAATTGCAGAAACCATCAAGAATTTTGCAGGAACTCGGCCGCTTTATTTCCAATATTTTCCCCAAAGACCAGGAGGAACAAATTTTCGGTATGGAAATCGGCCTTTGTGTAATTGACCTTTCGGATAAAAAACTCTGCTTTGTTGGTGCTGGAATCGATTTGGTCATTTCCAATCCCGCACAGCCCGTGCGAAAGCTCCCTGGTAACAAAGATGAAATTGCCAGCTGGAAAGGGGAGGCTCCTTTTGCCATGGTTGAACATCTGGTCCCTCTGGAACAGGGTTGGCATTATATGTCTTCTGATGGATTTAAAGACCAGCTGGGTGGACCGAAAAGTAGAAAATTCCAATCCCGGGCTTTTGAAAAATGCCTGCAGGAAATCTCAGGTCTTAACGGGAAAGAGCAATTCACAAGCTTGAAAAGAACCTGGAAAGACTGGAAAAAGGATGAGCTCCAAACAGATGATATCCTGGTCATAGGTTGGAAAATGGGGGTATAATTTTACAAGTTCAAAGCACGATATTCTGGAAAATCATGAACGAATATTTCAATTCCAAACCAGGCAAAACCTTTTCAAAAAAGTATAAGTTTTTGATTTTGAGTTCTTTATGTCGAATTAGGAGAGAATATTCCATTCCCTATATTTGCGGTCCTTTTTACAAGCTTCGAATCAACTAAAATAACGCATGGAAAACGTAATGTACATCATCCCCGCTTTTGGATTGGTGGGCCTGATTGTCATGTGGGCCAAGTCGGCCTGGGTAACCAAACAGGATGCCGGCGATGAAAATATGCAGGAACTGGCCGGATACATTGCCAAAGGTGCAATGGCCTTCCTTAAAGCCGAATGGAAAGTACTTAGCTACTTCGTAGTATTCACAGCCATTTTGTTGGCCTGGTCCGGAACCTTGTTGGAAACCTCAAGTCCGGTAATTGCCCTTTCCTTCATTTTAGGAGCGGTGTTGTCGGCTTTTGCAGGCTACATCGGCATGAATATTGCCACCAAAGCCAATGTCCGGACTACACAGGCAGCCAGAACTTCCCTTTCCAAAGCGCTGGCCGTTTCTTTTACAGGTGGCACAGTTATGGGTCTTGGTGTGGCCGGTCTCGCTGTAATGGGCCTCGGATCCCTGTTCATTGTGTTTTACCATATGTATGCTGAAGGCTCTGCCACCGGCCCCGGAATGGTGAAAGCCATTGAGGTCCTTGCCGGATTTTCGCTGGGCGCAGAATCCATTGCCCTTTTTGCCCGTGTGGGTGGTGGTATCTACACCAAGGCCGCCGATGTGGGTGCTGACCTTGTGGGAAAGGTAGAGGCTGGTATCCCTGAAGATGATGTTCGTAATCCGGCAACCATTGCCGATAACGTAGGCGACAACGTAGGAGATGTGGCCGGTATGGGTGCCGATTTGTTCGGATCCTATGTAGCCACCATTCTTGCAACCATGGTTTTGGGACAGGAAATTGATGCCTCAGGCGACGGTTTTGGAGGATTGTCACCCATTTTGCTTCCAATGGTCATTGCCGGAGTAGGACTTCTGTTTTCTATTGTAGGGACCTTCTTTGTCCGTGTTTCCGGAGAAAATTCCAGCGTGCAAAATGCTTTGAACCTCGGCAACTGGTCTTCCATTGTACTCACTGCAGGAGCTTCTTACTTCCTTGCCATCTACATGCTTCCTGAAACCCTTACCATCCGGAAGTTTGAATTCAGCAACATGGATGTGTTCTGGGCCATCATCGTAGGTCTGGTGGTAGGTGCCCTGATGAGCATTATTACAGAGTATTATACTGCCATGGGCCGCCGCCCGGTGTTGTCCATCATCAACCGGTCTTCTACCGGACACGCCACCAACATCATTGGTGGATTGGCTGTCGGTATGGAATCTACCGTATTACCCATCCTGGTTTTGGCCGCAGGTATCATCCTGAGTTATTCTTTTGCCGGTCTTTATGGTGTGGCCATTGCTGCAGCTGGTATGATGGCGACTACCGCCATGCAATTGGCCATCGATGCTTTCGGACCTATTGCTGATAATGCAGGTGGAATTGCTGAAATGTCAGGCTTGCCCGAAGAAGTTCGCCAGCGTACCGATAATCTGGATGCTGTTGGAAATACGACTGCTGCTACCGGAAAAGGCTTTGCCATTGCGTCAGCTGCCCTTACTTCTCTGGCGCTTTTTGCTGCCTTCGTTGGCGTGGCCGGAATCGATTCGATCGACATTTTCAAAGCTCCTGTTTTGGGCATGTTGTTCGTAGGAGCCATGATTCCTTTCATTTTTTCTTCCCTGGCCATTTCGGCTGTAGGTCGTGCAGCCATGGACATGGTGAAAGAAGTTCGCCGTCAGTTCCGCGAAATTCCAGGTATTATGGAGTACAAAAACAAGCCGGAATATGAAAAGTGTGTAGCCATTTCTACCAAGGCTTCTATCCGTGAAATGATGCTTCCCGGAGCCATTGCGTTGATTACGCCTATCCTTGTTGGCTTCGGTTTCCGCGATGTATTTGCCAATACTTCTTCTGCTGAAATGCTGGGTGGATTGCTGGCCGGAGTTACGGTTTCTGGTGTATTGATGGGAATTTTCCAGAACAACGCCGGAGGTGCCTGGGACAATGCCAAGAAGTCTTTCGAAAAAGGCGTGAACATCGACGGCCAGATGTATTACAAGAAATCCGAGCCACACAAGGCTTCTGTGACTGGTGATACAGTTGGCGATCCGTTCAAAGATACTTCAGGCCCTTCTATGAACATCCTCATCAAACTGATGTCGATTGTGGCATTGGTGATCGGACCGTTTATCGGAACCGGACACAAGCACGTGCAAACGGCTCCGAAAGCGCCTGTGGAAAAAGTGGTTGCACTCAACAAGTAACCATAAAGGCTCTTATTCAAAAAGCCCGGTTCTTTCGAGGACCGGGCTTTTTTTTGGTATTTCAGGGCGGAATCTGGACCTGAAACCCTGGACCAAATCCTTGTTTCGGTTTCCCGAAAACCCATGTTCCTTTGCAGGACCTTGCCTGAAAAAATCCATTTTCCTACCCCCATTCTGGACTGGCTGGCCAGCCGAAACCAGAAACCGTTTCCTTTTCAGGAGGAGGTTTGGGAAGCCATACAGTCCGGGCAATCCGGTTTGCTGAATGCGCCTACCGGGTCGGGAAAAACCTATGCCTTGTGGCTTGGGGCTTTGGGAAAACTATGGTCCCAAACGGGAGCGGGAAAAGCAGGAACCAAGGGCATCAAAGTGCTCTGGATTACCCCATTGCGCTCCTTGTCGAAAGATACCCTCAAATCCCTCCAAACGGCAGCCGATGGACTACAAACCGGCTGGACCATTGAACTCCGTAACGGAGATAGTTCCAGTTCCGATCGGACCCGACAGAAAAAGAAAAAACCCGATGCCCTCATCATCACGCCCGAAACCATACACATGCTGCTCAGCCAAAAGGACAACCAGGATTGGTTTGGACAGGTGGAAGTGGTGGTGGTGGATGAGTGGCACGATTTGCTTGGGAACAAGCGGGGCATTCAAACCGAACTGGCCCTGGCCCGGATTTGCGGATTGGTGCAGGCCAATGGGGGAAAAAGACCCGTCGTCTGGGGTATTTCAGCTACCCTGCCTGATTTGGAAGAAGCTGCCCGGGTGCTGCTGGGCCGGCATTTTGACACCGAGCGCACCGCCTGCCGCCTCGTGGTCGCCGATTTGAAAAAGAAAATCCGGCTTGAGACCCTGTTTCCGGCCAGCATCGAGCGCTTTCCATGGGGTGGCAGAATGGGTCTGCCCATGCTGCCTGAAATCCTCGACGTGGTGTACAAAAGCCAGTCGACCCTGATTTTCACCAATACCCGGGCCCAGACCGAAGTCTGGTATCAAAACCTACTCCTGTTTGGGGAAGACCTCGCCGGCCAGATTGCCATTCACCATTCTTCCCTCGACCTGGGCATCCGCCGGTGGGTAGAAGATGCGCTGAAGGAGGGAAAGCTTAAGGCTGTGGTATGTACCTCCAGTCTGGATCTGGGGGTGGATTTTGCTCCGGTCGAAACCATCATTCAGATCGGAAGTCCCAAAGACATTTCACGGATTCTGCAGCGTGCTGGTCGTTCGGGGCACGGTCCCGGAAGGGAAAGCAAAGTCTATTTTGTG
>JBIPNA010000137.1:0-8850 GCA_044375665.1 Catalimonadaceae bacterium | reverse complement strand
CCATATTCAAAGTTGTTGGAAAAGTAAAGGTCGTATCTGCATTGGGCGCAATAGGACCTGGAACCACACCTGTTACAGGCGTGCCTCCATTCAGAGAGCAGGCCACCGGAATGTTGACCGCATTTACTGTACCTACATTGCGGACCCGAACACGAACCGACGAAGTGGCTGTTGCACCGCAACCTGTTTTTTCAGGAGTCAGGATGGCAGAAAGATTAACATCGTTGGCAGGCTGATTGTAAATCCGGATGGCATCGATGGCTACACCGTCTCCGGAATTTACCCCATCAGAACCAAAAGCAATCCGAAGCTTCACATTGGAAATATTGCCTACACCACCAAGCCGGTTCCGTACCGTAATCCAGCCGCCTGATCCATTGTTGTCTCCAAGTCCTCCGGTCCATCCGCTCCGGTTGGAAGCAAGACCGCTCAAACCTGTAATGTTGCTGAAATTATACCAGTTCAGGATATCTCCCACCTGGCCAATGTTGAACCAGGAAACACCATCATTGATGGAACCCTGCAACACAATTCCATCCCGGTTGAATTCAGTGTGCCACCATATCTTCATTTCAATGATGGGGGCCTGAATGCCCGTGAAATTCATACAAGGACTTAGCAGAAAAGACTTTTCATTGTTGTTGTATTTACCGAGACCAAGTCCTCCTGTTACATAAGATCTGGTTCCTTCACCAGCCCCCTGAATCACAGCCTTTGCAGGCGTACCCAAAGCCCAGGTAGATCCGGTTCCTTTCGGAAGCCATCCGCCTGTTCCGTTTTCGAATCCTTCGAAATAGGGAAAACTTGAAATGATGGGCAGATTCTGATACACGTAATTTTTCAGGGTGTCGCCAGCCCTTTCCTC
Source organism: Catalimonadaceae bacterium (assembly GCA_044375665.1). Taxonomy (GTDB): domain Bacteria; phylum Bacteroidota; class Bacteroidia; order Cytophagales; family Flexibacteraceae; genus CAMDMI01. The sequence continues at coordinate 7,985 of JBIPNA010000137.1, read as the reverse complement.
GTCTGTGGCCAGATTGGTGTACACTGAAATTACATAATCGCCGGGTGTGGCAATGGCTGTATTGTTGGTGAAGGTGTATTCAATCTCCGCGTTGGGCGCAAGTGTACCTGCATAGGTTTCGCAAACAGGAGGCAAGCTGTTCACCCGGGCACAAATGGGAAAATTGGACTGCGGCTGTGTTCCGATGTTGCGCACCTTCACTGTAATAACCGGGGCAGTTGGAGAGCAGCCTGAAATGGGTGAGGTAATGGCTGTTGGACGCAAATTGTTGGGAAGCAGGTTTCGGATCTCAATGTCATCCAGATGCACATCGTAATCTTCCGGATCGTTGATTAGCCCATCGGTTCCTACAAAACCAATCTTAACTTCCTGTCCGGCATAGGCGGCAAGCGGAAAGACAAACTCCTGCAATTCCTTATTCAGGGGACCGGAGGCGGTAAAACTATACAGACGTGTCCAGCTCAGACCACAATTGGTGGAAATCATCACATTCAATGAATCGTCTGAGCCCATTTGATCGGGATCCGGTGTCTGCCAGTTGGTCACAGCTGCTTTAAAAATCAAACCTGAATTGGCATTCACCTGAAAGGACGGCATCATAATCCATTCCCTTCTGTTGGTTGTATAAAGGTTTAGGGCTGCAGTGAATGTCTGAAGGGTCGCCTGTTGGGCATTGGTAGATTTCCGCCAAAGTGAAGTCGTTCCGGTAGCATTCAAACCTGCTGCTTCCTGCCAACCTTCATAAAGGGTTGAAATATTCGTTCCATTAAAAGCTTCAAAATCTACGGCACTCAATGAACTACCCAACTTCACAACCTTCTTTTTGATAATTGAGTCGTTGCTGAAAATCACATCATTCGGCAGGTTGGTCCATGCGGAGATCAGATATTCACCTGGAGCCGATAAGTCTACCGGCGTAGAGAAAGTGAATTCTGCGGATCCGTTTCCTGCCAGGGAACCTGTAAATGTCTGACTAACAGGGGCAGCATTGCCTACCTTATAGGAAACAGGAATGGACGTTTGGGTAGCAGAACCATAGTTAAACACCTGAACTTTCACTTGAGATGTAGCCGACAAGCCGCAACTTCCGGATGGAGAAACAATAACCGAAACCCCCAGATCGTTGGGACTTGGCTGATAAACACGGATATTATCAATGAGCCAATACCATGGCCAGGCACCAACGGAGCGAAAGCGAAGTTTCATGTTGGCATTTTTGTATGGGGTAATGTTGAGCTTGGTGCTTACCGGACTTGTTCCGCTACCAGTTGTTACATCCCAACTTTGAATTTTAACCCATTTGGTTCCATTATAGACCTCAATTATGGCAGAATCAGTGTTGGTAGCACCATAATCACGGTAATACTGTTGCAACTCCAAAAGCAACAAATCCGCATTTGCGGTATTGATTTCCGGAGAAGTAAGGGATGTATTGGTAAAAGTGCCCGACCCTCCGGCGTCCCCATTGGCCATGGCATAGTTTGTACCATTCATGGTAAGCGTACCGGATGGCTGCTGAACCATCCAGGCCGTAGAAGCCGGACCATTATTGACCACCGACCAGGTGGCCGGAAAGCTGGTCCCGGAATTAAAATTCTCGAAAAAATAATCCTGAGCCAGAAGGTTTTGAGTCCCGAAAAGGGCAGCAAAACCTATCAACAGATACCTGACCTGGTACCGGAAAGAGGGTAAAAATAAATGCATGTAAACGAACGATAAGGTTTCAGTTGTTGGAGATCGGGATCAAAATCCCAGGCGAACGAACTGCATAGATAGGAAATATTGCTCTAATGGCGTTTGGCCAAATTAAATTTTTCAATCCGGGCCATTCGTAATCCTGCCTGAAACAAACCAACGCCACCACCAAAAAGTCAGAATTAATGCGAAAACATAACCTTAAAAAAAGTGAGAGCTAAAGAGAAACGAAAATTTCCAATGAATTTTAAGAATTATAAAATTCTAACCAGCAAACAAATAGATACGAAATCATGAAGGGCTAAAGTCAGGGAATTCCCAAAAACCTTAAAATAAAAAAGGCTGGCCGGATTATCCGGCCAGCCTTTCTAAAAAAGATTCGTGTGCTTAACGAACCACCAATTTCTCGGTGAAGGTTTTTCCGTTAGAAACCACTTTCACGGTGTAAACACCGGCAGCCAGTTTAGGCTGAAGCGACTTCTCAGAAAGCTCACCAGCTTTTGCCACCATTTCGTTGGTAAATACAACTTTACCAAGAACATCAGTGATGGAAACCTGGGCACCACCATCGATATCAGAACGAAGCGCAACTGTAAAGTTGGAAGTTCCTTCAACCGGATTAGGATAGATTCCGAATCCAACACCATCCAGAACTCTGTTGATTCCTGTTACAGATGATGGAGAAATCACGATTTCAAAACGATCAGAAGCATTGCTGCCATCTGTTGCATTCACGGTGAAAGCATACACTGGGTTAGAAGCTACAGAAGAAAGTGTTCCGAGGAAGTTATCCTTCAGGTAGATCTGAGCACCATTGGTCAGGCTTTCCTGCTCAAGGAAGCTGAAACGGAATGTTCCAATCTGTCCTTTGTAGTTCACCACCATTGGCATCACTTTGCTTTCAGCTGGAACAGGAACGGTGTTCATCAACAAGCCTTCGCCATTATCAGCAAGCATGTAGAAATCAAACGACTGACCGCTGAGAGCGTCTACATCTTTGTTCATATCAAAGTTGTAAGAAGCAGCCTGATCGAAACGAATCATACCATCGAAACGGTAATCTGCATTGCTGTTGTGCTGCATACGGATACGAACCTGATTGTTGGCAGTTGCTGTACGAACGAAAGAACCACTTGTTGCAAGGGTCTTCACCGCTTCAGTTGACTGCAACGTCGCTGTATAAGTTCCAGGGTTACGCAGTTTCACGAAGAAACCTTGTGAACTTGGAATTACATTCGGAGGAGTTGCAAGACTAACGATAGAAGTACCACCTAAGCTGACACCAGGAGTTCCGGTTGTACCGAGGTAAACCTGATACGAACCAGCAGCCTTATTCCAGGTATAGATGGCATTGTTCATAGAAGCAGGCTTGGTCCAGCCAGCTGCATCCCAGTCAACAGCGCAAGGGTATGGGTTACCTACAAGGTTCCATCCACGATTGCCTTCTGTACAAGCTACTGTAGCCGGGCTAACATCTGGCTGACAGTTGGCATACTCATTACGGGTAAGTGTAGGGAAGTTGAGGTTACCTGTCAACACAGTTCCGACGTTATCGAGTGTAGGAATACCTCCCATACTTGGACGGCTAATGAATACACGATAGCCTTTACCGTTCTGGATATTACCACTTGGAGCAGTCCAACCAATTTTCTGGGCTGTATCCTGAGTGATGTTGTGGTTTGCCTGGAGGTATTCGAAGATGGTGGTGTGTTGTACACCTACAGCATAAATGCCGCCACCCTGAGAACCATAAGCCGAAGCTGGTCCATACACCTTGAAGTCATCAGAATAGTCGGTAAAGTTTTTACCGCTGATTGGTGATCCAAGGAAGAACCATCCACCCTGATCGCCAGGACCAGTCCATGGAAGGTACCGCTGCATGGTAACATTACCAGAGATGGTTGCACCAGCAGGAACCGGAGCAATCTTGGCAGTGTTGGATGCATTGGAAGTCAGGATCAGATTTCCTGTAGAAACATTCAGGCTGGAGGTTGCACTACCCATCGTCAGGACTCCGTTCAAACGGGCTGTTCCGGTTACGTTAACAACACCAGCTGTCTTGTTGATTTCCAGGTTTTCAAATTCTGTTACCCCACCGATGGTCTGACCGGTTGTACCGCTCATTACCACACGACCAGGACCAGTTACAGAAACATTGTCTCCAATGAAGGCATTGGCCACATTCAGACGGCCTGTTCCGGCAGTAAACTGCAGGGTAGCGCCACTAAAGATGGTGAAGTTTCCGGAGTTACCTGTTCCAGACAATTTTGGTGGGAAAGGCGTTCCTGGCTTAATTTCAACTGCAACCAGATTGTTTGGAGGCGCAGGAGAAGACTGCCAGTTGGCAGGATCGTTGTAGTTGTCAGCACCATCATTGATACCCAACCAGTTGTTGGTTGTGAAAACAGTGAGTACTTCCTCTTCTTCAGAGAAACAACCCTGATCGTCTGTTGCCTGCAACGTAATCGGATAAACACCCACAGGGTAAGTGGCACCAATGGCAGCTACAGCTGGTACTGTGGCAGGAGGTGTATTGTTAACCAATGGGAAGGCTACAGGAGCAGGTGGACAAAGTGGACAAGTCCAGGTAACATTGGTCAATACAGAACCGAATTCAATAGACCAGTTGTCTAATGTTCCGGTCAGAAATGACCAGTTGTCATACACACGGAGGATCCATGTACCATTGGCCGGTCCAGTGTAAGCACTGAAAGGCGTTTGTGGTACCCAGTTACCATTGTAAGGAGCTGAGCCTGTAGTAACTGAAGGCGAACCTGAAGCGACAAAACGCATACCGGTAATGTTGGTACCTGCGGCAGTGCTGGCATTGGTATGCAGGTTGTAAATGGTACCGTTCGGAGCCTGAATTTCGAAATCAAGATCCGTAGAATACCCGTGCGTGGCATTAATGGTAATCGACTTAACCGCATTGGCCAAAGTACCTCCAGGCAATGTTGATATTGTAATTGGAGAAGTTGTTACCGGACCACGATCTCCCTTGTTGTTTATACCATCTGCAACAGGTAATACTGTGGCATTGGAGAAAACACTTTGAGGAATTGAAACAGAAGCTGTTCCCGAAACCGCAGCATTGGTACCCGTAGCGAATACCACGTTCTGAGGTACAATCGTATTGGTAATGTTTGGATTCTGCTTGAATACTACTGGTACACCAGGCAGGTTGTCGTTAGACAAACGCTGATCACCAGGTAAAGAAGTAGAAGCCGAGATGGTGTAGGTTCCTGAAGCAACAGTGTTGATGCTTCCGATGTTGAAATCAACAAAACCTCCGTTTCCAGCAATTGGTCCTACGATGGTACCACTCAAAGAAGCAGGAGTCGGACCAGCGACAGTTACTGAAACAGGAATGTTGGATTGTGAATTACAACCAAAGTTCCGTACACGGATAATTACCGCTGCAGCAGGAATACCGCAGGTAGAATTAGAAACCGGAGCTACCAGTGCCTGAGCAGCAACATCATCCAGGATTTGTTCCCGAACAACAACGTTGTCAACTCCGAAACGGGTAATTCCACCAGCAGGGTTACTGCCTTCAAAAGCTACACGAACTGTCTGTCCGGCATAAGCCCCAAGGTTTACGCTAAACTCTTGCCAGATTGGAGCAGGAGTAGAAGCACGGTACTGGAGAACAGAAGTTCCTTCGTCCTTGCTTTCAGTTACGTTGTAGATGTCCAAAGGAGCACTCCAGGTTGTTCCACCATTGGTAGAAACACGTACTGCAGTACCAGCGGCATTGTTCTGCGCATCCCAGCGGCTGTGGCGGAAAGCGATTTCATAACAGGTTGGAACATTAAAACAAGGCGTGATCAAACGGCCAGTTGAAGTACCGGCAGCAATACTGTTGTAGATACCATAACCAGCACCTTCCTGAGGAGAAAGGTTCGCCAAAGGAGCTGATGTGCGAAGCGCAGTAGCGCCAGTTGTCAAAGACCAGCCTTGTGGACCAGAAACAGTCTGCGTAACCAATCCAGTTGCCACAGCGTTCAACCCCTGAGAATAGGTAGGAGCAGGAACGTTTGGCGCATAACCATCAATGGTAACTGCAGGAGAAAGACCATCATTAATGGTGGCATCATCAGTTGGAAAGTTGGTTTCGGCATTAAACGTATAGGTACCTGTACTTGTCATATCCACTGTACCTGTGAAAGTGTAGTTCACAGTAGCATTCTGAGCAAGGTTTGCACCGAGTGTTAATGTCTCGTTCAAAACAGCTGGAATTGGACCAGTAACAGTCACGTTCAAAGGAATGTTTTCACCTGCAGTACGTGTGTTGGATCCCACATTGCGTACGGTTACTGTCACAGTCATTGCATTACTGAAACAAGTAAGTCCGTTTGCCAAAGGAGCAACCAATGCAGAAACCTGAACATCGTTTGGTGCAGCAGGAGTTGTAAAGCTCCGTGCAACAGACCATTCAGATTTATCGGTTACACTACAACGGGTCCTGACTTCGTAAATGTAAACTGATGCCGGATCCAGAGTGGTTACATTTAAAGTAAGTACACCTGTTCCTACTGATGCTGTAGTGTAGCCACCAACTCCATCCGAACCTAAGCGGTAACGGACATCATAACCATTTACTTCGCCGATAGCAGCAGTCCAGTTCAGATCTACGTTGTTGTAGGCTGTAAGTGTTGGAGCAGCTGTAACAGGAATATCTGCAGTACAAGGATTTGGCGTAAAGGTTTGAGAAATGTTGTTCAAACCAGAAGGATTTAAAGTGGAAGAAATAACATTTCCGCCTCCGGTTCCATCCTGGAAAGTAGTTTTAGACAAATCTCCGGTAACCAGGGTTGCCACAGAAATACCAGTTGTACGGGCATTTACGTTGAATGCAGCAGTTGAAGCACCTGCGCCTTTGATACCAATGTAACGGGTTCCACTTGCCTGAAGGGTAGATGGTCCGTAAACGATGTTCACATTGCCATTTTCGTGCAAACGAATCTGGAAATTGATCAACAATTCTGTAGTTGGAGCACCGCCAAAGGCCTTCCAGTCTTTATACTGGACAACCAGTTCACGGTTTGGAGCAACGCCGACTGTCTGGTAACGCAATTCAGAAGTACCATTGTCACCATCAAGGTCACCATTGTAACCCGCAATTACATTTGGTTCTGTTCCGCTCATGACATTGTAACCTGTTACGGTTCCAAAATCGATGGCAGCATTACCAAGCTTAATCCAGCCATTGGTGTTGATTACAAACTGGTTGTAATTCAATCCCTGGTAGTTGAATGGGAATCCGATGTTGAAACCAATCTGGGTGTCAGCACTAGTTGATTCGCCTGCACTGTGGTACATGGCATCATCTGTATTGCCAAGCGTTACTACGGCTCCACCTGTGATATCAGCATAAGTTCCGGTTGTCTGGCTATAAGTATAGGCAAACGGAGGCAATGAAAACACACAAATGTTGAATGTAGCCAATGGATCGGTGTTTCCAGTTACCGGGCTATAGGCACGTACCCAATAGTAGGTTCCTGGAGTAGTGGTAAAAGAAGCAGTAGCCAGACCATTTCCGCCCGGATTGTTTGAACATGTCAAATGGGTGAAAGCAGTAGGATCAACATCTAAAATGTTTGCAGTACCAGTATAAACCTGGAAAACAGGAGAGAAATTGTTGACGCCCTGCATTTGAACCGTAGCATTGTTGCTGTTGGCCAGGAAGCGATACCACAAATCATCATCCGGGTTTCCGTTTCCAACACCACCGCAGGTGTTTGCCAAAACTGGTCCGGGGATATCAATTGAGTTCACTGTGTATTGTCCAGTCAATGAAGATGAACAAGAACCTGTTTGAACCGTAAGGGTTGTGACAGCAGCAGGAAGGTTGTTTGGCTGAGGAGTGAGGTACTGGAAAACCACAATACCAAAATCACCCATCGGGCCCCAGGCAGGACTTTCTACAGTCATGGTTGGCGCAGAGGTATAACCATAACCACCACTTCCAATATTGAAAGTACTGATTCCACCACCAGCGAAGTTAACACCAATAACGGCACCTTGCCCGCCACCACCGGTGATCCGGACCCTGGAACCGTTGAAAGATCCAGATGTAGTGCTTGAATAACCAGCACCAAAAACACCACCGGTTACAAAGGAAGAAACTACTGACCCTCCGGAAACTACAGCAGAAAGTAGACCGGTAGTACTGGAAGGCCCCTCATTGTGGTAAACACGAATGAAATACTCCAGTCCTGGAGTTAGGCCTGTAATAGTGGCCTGAGGAGATCCCCCAGGAGTTCCAACTACGCAAACAGGTGTACCCA
>JBIPNA010000136.1:0-8918 GCA_044375665.1 Catalimonadaceae bacterium | reverse complement strand
TTTGATTTCCGGGTTTTGTTCTAGCCATAATTTCGCCATCGGCTCAATGGCATAAGACTCCATATATTCAGTGCGGTGAAAAATGGAAGGAAATCCGCCCATCCGAACCAGAGATTCAGGACAACCTGGTTCCAGAAGCATAACAGCGAGGTCGCCCAATCCACCCTGGGCAGAAACAAAAACGTACCCTTTTGGGATCCGGATCTTTTCTACCACCCATTCTTCTTTAAAATCAACATGAAACCGACCTTCAATGGGCTGTCTGGAAAAAACAGGGTCCCTCAGATAACAGACTTGTACAGGAATTTCACCCGCCTCCTTCCCTGTGTCAAGGTTAAGACCATGGCCCTTTAGTATTTGAATCTCTGACTTCCAGGCTGCTGGAATCCAATAACCTTTCGGCCTGGCTACAACCCGATCTTTTTCGCTGACTTTAAAAAATGGAATCTCCCGGTTTTCATTCTCAACCATCCATTTCAAAATGGAGTCTCCCAGAAGTGGAGAAAATACCTTTCGGGATTTCTTCCCTAGGTGAAACACCCGTTGATCCACCTGCCTGTTTACATCTGGGTTCTTCCAGGAAAGAACCACAGAATCGGTAATTCGGGAAAGGTCCGACTGCCTGGCCTGAAGTAGATCCCGGTAGTTTTTCCCCACCAATTCAAGCAGACCTTCCAGAAAGGTAACCGTTGCCAAAACACGCTGCCGGTAGGGTTTCAGTGAATGGTTCTCAATCAACATTGCCGGAACCTTTCTCAAGTCGGCATATGGGTGCGAAAAATTGGGTCCGAAAGCATACTCAGTTAAACCGAAGCGAAAATCATTCCCTTTGGCCGGATTTTGAAATGGACCAGGTACATGGCCGGCTGCCTTGAGTTTTTTCTCCAGATCCGGCATCAATTTATTTTCGAGCCATTGCATCCCGGCTGGGGCGTGGGTCGCTGCACCTGTGGTTTGCCAGGTCAGATCGTACTGGTAATCACTCCCGTCTGTTACATGGATGTCAACAAAAAAATCTGGATCATAGTCCTTGAAAAGCTGAACCAACAAACCGATTTCTTTGGTAGCCAGCACAGTGTAATCACGGTTAAGGTTGAGGTTTTTGCCGTTGGTTCGCCATCCCATCAGGGAAGGCCCACGTTGATTTGGACGGTTAAAAGCAGAGGCCATTTCATGTCCATCGGGGTTTAAGACCGGCACAAAAAGAAAATGAACGTTTTCGAGCCATTCTTTTTTCTGAAGGTAAACCAAATCGCGGAGCAATAGCATTCCTGCATCTTTTCCATCTATTTCCCCACTATGAATCCCCGCCTGAACCAGAATACATGGTTTTCCGGATGCCCGCAATGCCTCAGGTGAAACATTGGCATCCAGGCTTGCTATCACAAGCTGAAGCGGATTTCCTGCATCACTTTCTCCCAAAAACCGGGTGTGAATCCAGGGAGAAACAGAATCCAGTTTATTAAACCATTGATACGTTTCCGATAAAGTGGGGGTTTTTAAAAACCCCGATTTTTCAATGGGACAAGCCCAGGGGTCATTTGGGGACCGAAGCCTTTTTTCGCTCTTGCCTTTCCATGGTGAAACAGGGGGCAAAAAATCCTGAGCTGCCAGGGGAAAAACCAAAAATAGAATCTTTGAAAAGAAGAGAAACCAGAAACGCATGTTTTGCAATCATAAAGGAAAATTACCGGAATAGCGGGTGCTAATCCTTTGGTTATGCAAATTGCACCATGAACCAATTCGGCAAACTTCGAACCGTAACTTTTCTTTTGGCCTTGACATTGTTTTCGGCAACCGCTGCTCAAACAAAAGCAGAAACCAGATGGATTACCGAATTCGGGGCCAGACCCGGCGGCGTCTTTCTCAATACAAATTCCATCCAGCGTTGTATTGACACGATTTTTGCCCGTGGCGGCGGTTATGTGCATATTCCATCGGGCATTTTCCTGAGTGGAACCATTGAGCTTCGATCAGGTGTTTATCTGGTTCTGGAAGCCGGTGCTGTTTTGAAAGGCTCGGAAAATATGGCAGACTATACAAGGTTTGACGGCCATAGGTTTGACAAATACCTCTACCATCTGGTTTGTGCGAAAAATGCCGTTGGAACAGGTATTTCGGGTGAAGGAACCATAGATGGCAATGGAACCAGTTTTTGGGAACCTTTTAATGAAAAAGACATGCCCTTCTGGATTAAAGCCAAAGATCCAAGAGTGAGCCGTATGGTTGAATTTACTTCCTGTAGTCAGGTGAGGCTGGCCGGTTTCTCCATCCGGAATGCGCCTGAATGGTCCTTGCACCTGTACAATTGCAAGGAAGTTTTTATCCATGGAATCGACATCAGAAACCACATGTTTGGGCCCAATGCTGATGGAATTGACTTAACAGGCTGCCAGGAAGTAACCATTTCAGACTGCCACATTGAAACCTGCGACGATGGCATTTGCCTGAAAACCAATCCGGAAAGCAACTCCTGTGAACGAATTACAGTCACCAACTGTATTATCCGGACATCCTGTGCTGCCTTAAAAATTGGAAATGAATCTGCCCTCGATTTCCGCCAGATTATATTTTCAAATTGTATTGTATTTGGCTCATCCCGGGCCATAGGCTTGTATTCTGAAGAAGGAGGTTCGATAGAAGATGTTCAGATATCCAACATTGTGGCCGACAACAATGCCCCGCTTATTCTGACACGGCCCATCCACATCAGCCTGATAAAACCGTCCAAAGGGAAACCGGGCATAATCCGGAACATCAGTATTCAGGACTTTACGTGCAAAACCCAGGGCCGCATTCTTTTGACCGCTTCAAAAGAAACCTTAATGGAAAACATCCAGCTCAGAAATATACGGTTGGAATATCCCTGGATTGAGGATCCATTCCCAATCTCAGATTCAGCAAGGAGTGCCCAATATTCACCCCAAAATGTTGATGCCCGGAAGCAAAGGGCAGCCATCGTCGCAGAAAATATCAATAACCTGATGCTGAATCATGTGCAGATTTCATGGCCAGGCAAGGAGGTTCCTGAAAGCTGGAGAATGTCCAAGCGGATTGAAAATGGAAGCAAACCAAGGACCCTACAGCCCGATTACAGAAAAAGCAGGGAATGTGATCTGGACATCCTTTACGGCAGTAATTTAAAGGGGGGATATCTATGGGCTCCCGAAACCCGTGCTTCAAACGGCAGCGCTGGTGTTCGTTTGGAAAAATGCAGTGGATTTACAGTCAGATAACTGGCAATTCCCCGGGAGGATTGCCCCGAAACTTCTCCATCGTGGCAGCTGTGGCTGAATTTACCCCTTCCGATTTCACCACTTTAAAAATGGTCATTTTGATAATCTGAAGATCGAGCCTGAAACTACAGTTTTCCACATACCAAACGTCCATTTCAAATCTTTCAGGCCAGTTTACCGTGTTTCTGCCATTCACCTGAGCCCAACCGGTTATTCCTGGTCTCACCTCGTGACGTCGTTTTTGGCGGTTGTTGTACAAAGGCAGATATTCTTCCAGTAAAGGCCTTGGACCAATCAGACTCATATCGCCCTTAAGGACATTGATCAACTGGGGAATTTCATCAAGCGAAGTTTTTCGGACAAAGCTACCGACGGGGGTCAGACGGTCGGCATCGGGAAGAAGGTTTCCATGGACATCCTTTCGGTCGTTCATGGTTTTAAATTTCACAATGTTGAAAATCCTTCCACCTAAACCAGGCCTGCGCTGAAAAAAGAAAGGTTTCCCCTGGTTGGCAAAATACAGTCCGATGGTCACCAACAAAAAAATGGGGCTGGTCAGGAGGAGTCCAATAGCAGCCAGGCTTCGGTCAAGAATTGGTTTAAAAACAGACTTGTACAGCACGTTTCAATTTTTGGCTTGCAAAACTAAGGAAACGGGTACCGTCATTTTCTACTACCTTGCGGCAACTATTACACGTGGCAATACAAGTACTTAGGCACTCGCACTTTGCCTCAGATCCCTGGGGAGACGGAGGTTCAAAGCGGACAGCACAAATCTCAGAAATACTGGAAGATTTTGGGGTAGACCAGGAATTTTACCAGCCGGATATCACAAAAATTTTCCAAAAAAAGTTTGCCGTTCTTGAAGGTGTGAAGCTTCTGAACCAGCATAAAATCAAGTGCAGCCTGAACAAAACGGCGCTTACACAGCTGGGCTTTAACTATTTCAAAAGGCAACAAACCATGGAATATTATGCCCGTCAGCATAAACTAATTCTATGGGAAAGCAGCCGGCAACAAAATTACCTGATGAGCTATGCAGCAAGAGATGCTGGCATGAACATTATCGGGCTTCCCCATAACCTTGAATCTTTGGTCAGAGGCCAGGTTTCCGAGTTCACCGGAATTGAAGCACCTTATTGGTTTGAAGAAGAACTTCAAAGTCTCAGGCAGTGCAACCTGTTGTTTACCATTTCGAGGGAAGAACAGTATTTGTTGAAACTGTTTGGCTTGGAGGCTGAATTCCTCCCCTATTTCCCAACCCGGGATGTGGTGGTTTTTCTGGAGGGAATCCGTGAAAAACGAAAAACCAAAGCGGTTTCCAACAAAATATTTCTGATGGGAACTGCCGGAAACAAACCAACTTTTGATGGAATGCTAAACCGGATCCGGTTTTTTCACGAGCAATTATATGGCAGCTCCATGGAACTCCATGTGGGCGGATACCTCACAGAAACCCTTGAAAATTATCTTCCAGAAAATCCACGGATTGTTTTACATGGCACAATGAGTAATACCCAGCTTGCGGATATGCTGGTAGAATGTACATTTTGCTGGATCCACCAAAACATCAGCACGGGCTCGTTGACAAAAATTCCGGAGTTGATGCTTGGGGGTGTACCGGTCTTGCTCAATTCGGATGCCGCACGAAATTTCCATAATGTCCCAGGTATCAGGGTTTATGAAAATGATGATGATTGCCTGAACGCCATGCAAAAAGATATTCCGGTTCCGGATGCGCCACTACGTCCGGTTGTTCATGAAAAGATTCTTTTACAGGCCATTCAGAAATACACCCTCTAATGTTCTGAATCCAGTTCAACCGATAACAAACAGATCGTTTAAGTTTGCGGTCATCCATGGGTACCATCAGGATTTCGGTCATTATTCCAACTTACAACCACGGCTTATTTGTGGAGGAAGCCATCCGGAGTGTAGAAACCCTGAATCGTCCCGATGTGGAAATCATCATTGTAGACGATGGCTCAACGGATCCTTTTTCCATTGAAGTATCCAAAAAGCTTCAGGAAAAGGGGTATCAGGTTTTTGTGCGGCCAAATAGTGGAGTGGCTGCGAGCCGCAACTTTGGAATCAGACAATCCAAGGGTGAATACATCATTCCGCTGGATGCCGACAACAGGCTGCTTCTTCCCTATTTTAACGAAGGCCTTTCCAGGTTGGAAGATCATCCTGAAATCGGAGTAGTTTTTGGCGATGCCCTGATTTTTGGGGAGAAAACCGGCACATGGATAAACCATCCACTCAAACCCGAAGAGATTATTTTTGAAAACTACATCGACAATTGTGCCATCTATCGGAAAACGGCCTGGGAATCGGTGGGAGGTTATGATGAAAATGCCCCTTTTCATACCAGAGAAGATTGGTTTTTTTGGCTGGCCCTCCTGGAGAAAGGCTGGGCATTTTGGCATTTGAATGCTTTTTGTTTTGAGTATCGGTTTCTGGAAAATTCAAAAGTCAGATCCAGGTTTTCGATTTTGAAAAACCGATTGATTATTACGGAGTACATTTATCCCACTCAGATCCGGTTGTTGGATGCATTTGCCTTAAGCGGTTCTTTCCCTGAGAAGAAAAACAGAGAATTGAAAGCAAGACTTCAGGAACAGCTGGGCCGCTACCACTTACGTTCAGGCTCCATTTCTTCCGGTCTCCGATACTTATTTACAGCCATGGCAAACGATGCCTCGAAATTTAAAACCTTCCGTACGGGTGTGGGTTCCATCATCAGGAGGTTGGGAGGCAGTTCAAAGGCTTAATTGCTTAAAGGAAAAATTCCAAACAGTTCTCTGTCCACTTTTTCAATCACCTTGCCCAAATCTTCTTGTCTGGCTACGAAGTCCAATTGATCTGCATTGATGATCAGGAGTTTCCCTTTGTTGTAGGTAGAAATCCAGTCTTCATATGATTCACCAAGTTTCCGTAGATAGTCGAGTTTGATATTGTTTTCGTATTCCCTTCCCCGCTTCTCAATCCGATCAACAAGGGTTGGCATACCGGCACGAAGGTATATCAGTAAATCCGGTGGCTTTACAAAGCCGGTCATGGTTTCAAAGAGATTTAAATAGTTGGCGTAATCCCTGGGATTAATATGACCTGAGGCATGGAGATTTCTGGCAAAAATGACAGCGTCCTCATAGATAGTCCTGTCCTGGATAATTGTATTTGTGGCTGCCTGAATATCCAATACCTGTTTAATACGGGTGCTGAGGAAATAAACCTGCAAGTGGAAAGCCCATTGGTTCATGTCTGAATAAAAATCCTCCAGATAAGGGTTGTCGTCCACCGATTCGTAGAAAACTTCCCAATTGTAGTGCCTGGCCAGTTTTTGTGCCAGCGTAGATTTCCCGGCGCCAATGTTTCCTGCTACCGCAATATGCATATCATTTTATTTTGGCTTCAATATTGAAGGTAATTTCCCAAGACCGCCTGCATTTTTTTCAAAAAGCATGAATTGGAATACAAACACCTTAAAACCAAGCACTTTGCCAGACCGAAGGAGGTTCTGGTACTCCATGCTTCCTGCGTTTGGCTTTGGTTTGATTATGACAGGGGTCAAATTGGCCGAATTTTTATCCAATTCTTCATTCAGTTATCTGGGACTTCGGCCCAGAGAATGGAAAGGATTGTTTGGAATCCTGTTTTTCCCTTTTCTGCATGGAAGTGGAGCCCACCTGGCCTCCAATATTTTTCCTTTTATTTTTCTCTCCATCCTGGTGTATAACCTCACACCTGAGAAATTCTGGAAGATATATGGCTTCACATTTTTCTTGTCTGGCTTCTGGACCTGGTGTTTTGCCCGACCTGGAATCGTGGTCGGTGCCTCTGCCTGGGTTTATGCCTTGCTTGGCTTTTTATGGATTGCCGGATTTATGCGCCTTGGCAGGAAAACCATGATCATTGCCGGAGGGCTTGCATTTCTTTACGGTGGAATGGTCCAGGGATTGCTTCCTGTAAAAGCCCATATTTCGTGGGAAGGGCATCTCATGGGGCTGGTTTCAGGCGCATTGGCAGCCTGGTATTGGCGGAAAGACCTGCGCCTGGCCGAAACACCGAAGGTATTCAAATCGACCCATGCTGAAGAAGAGCCACCCTATCCCTATTGGCTTTATCCTTTTCCCCATGTGGTAGATGCACACAAAAGGGTATTGGATCCCAATGATCTGGTTTGGGAAAATGGCAAACCAAGACTCAAAACCGAGGAAGAACTCAATCCCAATCCTCCTCAGGAAACACCAGAAACAGACCCAAATGCCTCCCAAGCCCGGAAAACCGGATTTTCAGATGGAAGGTGGACATGGAACATCAGTTAACCATCAATGGCCCGATCGAGATGGGTGTATCCTCCATCCACATAAATATGTTGTCCCGTAATATGAGACGCCCTTGAAGAAGCCAGGAAAACAACCATATCTGCAATCTCCCGGGTAGTTGTAAAACGCTGACCCAATGGAATATGCCGGATTATTTCGTTAATTCTTTTTTCGGGATCTGGAAAGGTCTGAAGCCAATTTTGATAGGAAAGCGTGAGGACTTCAGCCGGAACAACTTCGTTTACCCTGATCCCATCATTTCTGAGGTCCAGTGCCCATTCTCTGGTCAATGCACGCATACCACCTTTGGCAGCTGCATAACCGGAAGTTCCCCCTTGTCCTGTTTCCGCCACCTTTGAGCCTACATTGACTATGGCTCCCTTAGCCGTTTTTAAGTGGGGAAGCGCATAATGTGTCATTGAAAAAATATGCAGCAGGTTTTGTCGGATGGAATCCAGAAAAGCTTCGGGATTTCGATCTAAACCAACGGAGTCGTTACCACCGGCATTGTTAATCAGAACATCCAGCCTTCCAAACGACTCAATGGTTGAATTGACAACATCGGTGCATGCTTCAGGCAAGGCCAGATCTTTTACCAATAATATGGCCCTGGGCTGAATGGCCCTTACAGAGTCAAGAACAGCCTCTCCCCTCAGTTTGTCCCTTCCCACCAAAACCGGGATAGCTCCCTCTTCTGCAAAAACCAAAGCAATTTCTGCCCCTATTCCACTACTGGCCCCGGTAACAACACAAACTTTTCCTTCAAGATTCAAATGCATTTCAGACGTTTTTTGGTAAATAATTCAAATAAAGCAAAGGCAATTCAGATGCCTAAATTCCTAGTTTTCTGGCCGCCAGCAATAAGCCTGCAATACTAAGAGAATCGGAAATCTCACCCCGAACCACCATATCAATAGCTTCAGATAAGGGCAATTTCCAAACCCTGAGTTCTTCGGTTTCTTCAGGGTGGGCTTCTCCTGCAATCAATCCCTGGGCTAAATAAATGAATCCAGCCTCATCAGTTACCGAATTTGACGTATGAATCGGACCCAGCAAATCCCAGCTTTCTGCTGTAAACCCGGTCTCTTCAGCTAATTCCCGTTTTGCGGCCTCCAGAGGATCTTCGCCGATCGGTCCTCCGCCTTCTGGAATTTCCCAACTGTACTTTTCCAATGTATACCTGTATTGGCCTACGAGGTAGGTATTGCCTTCCGCATCCACGGGAACCACCCCAATGGCAAGGTTCTTAAACGAGATAACGCCATAAATTCCTTTTCCACCTTTTGGATTAATGACCTCCCGATGGGTGACCCTGATCCATGGATTGGAGTATACCTCCAGAGAGGATAAAGTT
>JBIPNA010000135.1:0-9038 GCA_044375665.1 Catalimonadaceae bacterium | reverse complement strand
GTACCGAACCAAAGTTCCGGCTGGCTGTGCAGGAATTGTAGCAGAATACCTTGTTCCTGTTGCAGTTGCAGCTACTGCTGTATAATTTGTTCCATTTGTTGAATACAAAATTTCTGCCTGAGTTACGGATCCGTCGTCGGTTATATCAGCTGAAACGATAACTGAGTTTGATGCTGCCGGACAGGCAATGTTTTTACGAATATTGCCAATGGAAGGGGAGGAGGCACCTTTTACATAGTGCTCCAGACTGAAAGGATTGATGTTATAGCCCCGGTTTCCGGATCCGGTTCCAGGACAAACAGTTTTCCATCCTTCTATTACCCCGCGAACGGAAGTGTAAGAATCGCCTACGTTGGGAGGCACAAATCCATTCGTGATCCTTTGGGTTTTAAAACGGTCGTAGACCCAAATGTGGTTGTTGTTTTCATCTTTTACCAGAATCCGGCACCGGTCACCCGCCAGGGCAACATTGACAACAGTAACATTTTGAATTTCAACGAAGTTGCCTTCAAGCTTTTCTCCGCTGGTAATGTTATTGGAAGGGTTTCCGTTGGTATTCAGTGCTCCGTTTAACTGACCAACTGAAACCGGATGTGCAACAGGTTTCGGACCAGCATCTTCGCTGATCAACTGAACGCCATTTGGGATTGGATTTAATTGTGTCTCTCCATTTCCATCGGTTCCCTGATTAAACTCCGCTACAATTCCGGTTACTTCGATGGTATCACCTGAAATCAGGGTATTGACATCAACAGGGGAAGTAGCACCACTTGAGCGCACCGTAATTCCGCAAAAAGGGGTAGATGGCTGTGCATTTACATCACGGATCCAGATCCAACGGGTTTGTCCGGTTGTTTCATTCAATCCTCCGTTTGTAATAACAACTCCTCTGACTTTAACCGTATCTCCTAAATAAGCCGGGTTTGGTCCTTCATTGCAGGAATCCGGTTGAAACTGGCCTGCCCAACCCTGGATGTTCATGACGGGTACCAATTGAATTTGTGCCAAACCTGCAAAAGGAAGGCAAAACAGGGCGAAAAGTAGAAATCGAATGTTCATTTGCTTACTTGATAATGGTGAATTTTCCTGTATAAACTTTTTCGGTTTGAAGGTCCTTTACAGAAAAAAGGTAAAGTCCCCTGCTGATGATTTGCGAATTTTGACTGAGTAGATTCCAATCATGTTCTCCACCTGAAAAGGAGCGATTGTCCGGAATAGAAGGATCCTGAGAAAAGGTACTGTACGTTTTAAACCAGCTTTCACTTCCCCGATAGGTGGAAGCATCATGGTTTATCACGTCAATTAAATCACCTCCGCTTGAGAAAATCCGGATTTCACACCGGGCAGGCAGATTGGCAAAATACAGTTTTCCATCTTCAGGCCTGGTACTGCTCCCTTCCCATGAAGCTCCTGCATAATAGGGATCCGGATAAACAAAAGGTGCGTTGGATTCAGGATCTTTGTTGGATGAAGTTCCCGGAAATACAAAAAAGGAGTTTGTCCTCTGTGCGGTTTCCAAAGGACCCAGGTTGTTTTTTTCAGAACCACGGTCGAAGGCCGTCAGGGCAATGGCATGCTGCCAGCCATTTTGCAAGGCTGGGAAAGTAAACTTATACCTGTATCGTGTAGAATCGCCTTCAAAAATGGTGTCATTTGCAAGACGGACCCTTTCAAGGCCGGTATTAAAGCCTACTGCATTGTCTTTTTTATCCCAGGAACCTACTTTCTCCCATGAATTCTCCAGATCGATGGTTGCTTTCATGTCAAAGGCAAAGGCCGATTTGTAAAGGGAATAACCCTCAAAATCTTTTTCTTTCGAAATGGGATCTACCGAATTCTCCGAATTGGCTGCCCAATAGACAGTTATACTTTGGTTTCCGGCTACCACCTTTGTCTGCGGAACATCGGGCGGACTTGGAAGAATGTACCTGTCGATTTTTCCATTTTGGTTCTGGTCCTCTTCAGGACTTAGTTGTCCGTCTCCGTTTACATCCTCACCCTGATACGCTGTTTGTGCCCAAAGAGCGTTGGCAAACAGATTTGTCCGCTGAATTTCAGTGTCTTCCGTATTTGGTTTGCCCTCGGAATTATCCTTTTTGGCACAAATCACTGCGAAAACAACCGAAATGGATTCTCCCGGAGCCAGTGTCCTGAAATTTCCGCATGAAAGGACATTTGTTCGGTTTCCAGGTTTGCGTATGGTGGTTCGGATGGGTTCTCCCAATTCTGAAAAATCCCAGTTTGATTCGTATTGTAATCCTTTGCTCATCCTGGAAAACCGCTCAGGGTCGTTGGGTGGCGGGAAGAATTTTGGATCGGAACTTCCAAACAACCAGGTCTGAAAATTGACCTTAAAAGGTGAGGTGGCTGTTTTCCCTGGCGCAAAAACGGTGCCTTGCCCTTGAGAAACCAGCTTTTCCGCTCCTAAAAACTTAATTCCTATATAGCTTTCTGTAAATCCCGGGTCACCTGTGGCATCGAAAACATAACCCATCATCAATGAGTCGAGGTATCCATTTCCTCCCTTATTGAAAAAGGCGGTTCCTGCAGGTAGTGTCCGGCTTACGTTCCTTACCACCGCATTGTAATACTGACCTACATGCAGGCTGTCAAGCGTATCCAGGCCTGCGTTGCGGATTTTATAGTTCAGTATCACAAAAAAGTTGGCAAACGAAAAATTCCAGTTGTAGGTCTCCAACTGTACATCTAAACCCAGCGAATTGGTATGGCCGTTGACCAGGGTTGGTGGATTTCCTGAACCGGGGATAGAGAAATTCCGGTCTGTAAATTCAGTTAAAAAGTCCTGATGCGATACGGCATCTGAACGATAGTTTTTACTTTTTGTCAGGCTGGAACGCTCTGTAATAGTGGGACTTACTGCTGTAAATTCAAAATTGGTGCTTCCTGCCGCGTAGCCCGTAGGGGAATCGAAGGCTGCCGTGGAAACGTAAGGTCCAAGCATGCTTTTTACGACAACCGAATCTGTTCCTCCCGGAAGAAGGGTTTTCCGGCGGCTGGATTTATAAGCCCCTACCCAAAGTCCTCCCTGAAACATGTGTTCAATCGATGATCCGGCAGGATACTGACAGCTGGGGAAGTTTTTTTGGGTGTAGCTACCCCGGAAGGCATTGCCTATCAACCCAAGGTTGTTAATCGTCATTCCTACATTGCATTGTGAGGTTACGCGGTCCTCAAGGACCTGACCCTGAAGGCAAAGTGGAAAAATAAAGACCAGAAGGTGTACCAGGTAGTTTTTACACATGGGGCCGCAAAAGTCGGATTTTTTATTTCGTTAGCGAAGATCCTGCCTTTATTTTTCTGTTAAGCCTTATGAAAATATGTTGGCGCAAAATGTTCTTTACAGAAAAGGGCCCTCCAGGGGCCCTTTTCTATGGTTTAAAGAGATTTAATGCAAAACAATTTTTTGCCTTACCACCGATTTTTCCAAATCCATTTCTATCAGGTATAGTCCTTTCGGCAAATCTGAAAAATTGAGGTCGGCTGCGTCGGAAACTTTTCCTTCCCTGACAGCCCGGCCTTCCTGATTCCAAAGCCGATATCCTACTGAATTTCCTGGGAGGCGTACCCGAAAGACTCCGGTGCTGGGATTAGGGAAAAGTCCCCATGATTGGCTTTCGAACAAAGGTTCCACGCCTGTATTAGGTGTAATCGAAATGTTGTCCAGATCGCACCAGGCACCTGCAAAATCGGCCCTTTGCATCCAAACCTGAAAACGAATAGCCATTGGCAAACCTGCAAATGCAGATAAATTCAGGTTTACAGTGGCATAATTTTCAATGCCCACTGCATTGGAAGCTTTTATGATGGTCAGAGTGGAAAAGGTATTCCCGCAATCAGTGCTTACAGAAACCACAAGCGAGTCATTTCCTCCCAACGAAAATGGAAAGCCGGCCAGATCGTTTTTAAACCGGAGCGCAAAACGCAACAGGTGATTTGCGGGAACTATTCCAGAATATGGTGTAACAGCAAATGAAGAGCTGTTGTTCTGGTACATATTGGCCGATAAAGCACGACTTGAACCGACACCCCTGATCCGGACTTTGAAATCTGTTCCCTGGGCCTGGTCTACCAGCCAGCCAGCCGGAACTCCACTGGGAAGCCCTTCAAAATCTATGGTATATGGAACCTGTAAAGGATTGGCACTTCCCAGATATGGAAAACCAACACCTGCAGTATCATTGGTAGAAGAATATCCGTCTTCAGTGGAAAGAAAGGTACTGCCTGAAATCCAGTTGTAGCTGTTTGGGACCACGGTTACGGAAGGGAAGGTAATGACCGCTGAATCTCCCGGGGAAAGCGCAGGGTTGAAATTGAAATTCTGAACCTGAAAAGGGCCGTTGTTTACTTTTACACGGGCGGCAGATGAGGTAACGGTAGAATCACCCAGGTTGCGGATTGTCATTTTAACCGGAAACTGAGTGAGCGAACAACCTGGATTGTTCAGACTTTCCAGTCTGATCCGGGTGGCAGCCAGATCCCAGGCATTTCCCTGGCTGATGGCCACATCGTCGAAATGGAAATAATAGGTGAGGGGATTCGTGGTGGCATTGTTGTATACATAAAATGCGATCTGGAATGGCCCGGTTCCGGCAGGGACGGGCACCACATAAGACCTTTTTATGTTGTTGATTTTTCCTGCACTCAATGAGTCGTCTGTGAATTGATAAAAGGAGTTCCAACTTGCACCACAATCGGTTGACATCATCACCCGGATGATATCATCTCCCATGTCGGTAATGGTGGTATTGGTGTCAAACCGGGTAATCGCTGCCCTGAATTTTAACAAGAGACCTGGTTTTCTTTGAATGGAAGGACTTACAAACCAGTCATGAATTGTGTCGGTGGTACTGTTCAGAACGTTGATATAGACCGGCCTTGCCTTAAACAATGCTGATTGAAGAAACCGGCCATTTTCGGTTTTGGGGCGGGATGTTCCCCGGTATTGTTTCCAACCGGCGTTTCCAAGATCTACCAGACTACCAATAGCAGAAAATGGACTGCTGGCAGGCCCATATAACTGCCGAACTGTTTTTAGGGTATCGTTAAAAAGATAAAGCCCGGTATCGTTCGGTAAAGTTGACCAGATTTTAAATGCGTAGGTTCCCGGATTGGATAAATTAACGCCATGCGGTAGGGTTAACAAACGACTTTCTCCCTGAACAATAGGCGGGTTGAGCGGCAGACTACCGGTTGTAGCTAGACCATTGTTGATGGTAAATCCATAATTGTAAACGGTTTGGGACTGGGACCCGAAATTGCGGATGGCTACCTTCAGGCTGTCACTCACCAACCCTGGGCATCCAAATGCAATGGAAGGAGATAAATTTAACCCCGATACTCCCATATCATGTTGCGCAGCAGGAATTGGGGCATAGGTAAACTGAAGTCCCGTAGGAGGAACAAAAGTATTCCTGAGGTCACAACGGGTTCCCCTGCTGTAGCTTAATCCGGAAGTTTCCCATGCCTGGCTGCTGTCTTCCCTGGCCATCCGCATTTGAACTATCTTATAGGAAGATCCCCTTAATCCGACTGAAAAGACTCTGTCGGTAGCATTTTTTATAAAATTTCCATAAGCGAGAACAATCCTGTTTCCATTCTCCTTTAACCTGATTTGGAAATTAAAATCGTCATTTCCTCCTGCACCACTGAACTGGTATTGTTTCCATTGGACAATCAATTCCCGGTTGGGAGCTGTACCCTCAGTTTTAAAACTAAGTTCTGATCCCAGGTAACCTTGAAGGTTTCCCTGAAGAGCCCCAATCAGATTGAGCAAGTGACTCGTGTCGCTCTGCGTAGTAGCTGTAGGATTCCATGAAAAGGCATCTGTCGTCCTTACTGAATTCATGGTAAAATTCCCTGTGCCCAGGCGAATGTACCCATTGGCAGATACTGCAAACCGGTCAAACTGGGTGCCTTCATAAAGAAATGGAAATCCAATCGGAAAACCTGACCCAACTACAACTCCTGTGGCGCCACTCAAAGACCCGTTAAAGATCTCATCCTGGTTTGTAGCGCTGCCCAATACGGTTCCTCCAATAATTTCATTGTAATTGCCAATGTTTTGGGTAAAAGCATAATCCCGGACAGAGTATTGTGCTGCCAGCCGGCCTGGTGCAATAATCTGAAATAAAAGGATTAGACCAACCAGGAAGGAAAGCCGCGTAAAGAATAGGTTTTTCATAGGATTTAACGATTGAATGCGGTGCCAAAAAAACACATTTAATAATATCATTCGCTTAAACTTCGACCAGTTGATTCCAATCAGGCTCAGGGCCTTCAATAGAAAAAGTCTTTGTCCGACTAACATGACCTGAAACCAGAACAACCTTGCTTTTTGGAAGGTCAAGCAACTCTGCCAGGAATTCCGCCACTGCTTTATTCGCTTTGCCTTCGGTGGGGGAAGCCTTTATCCGGACCCAAACTTTCCCTTCTGCATCCCGGCCGATTGAATTGGAGCGGGCATTGGGCTTGACATATACTGTCAGCTTAAACACAAAAAAAATCCCGCGAAAGCGGGATACAATTTAAGAATGTTGGTTCTTTTACAACCGGACAATTTCAAGGCCGGACTTCCTCAAGGCCTGACTTAGCCCCAATTTGTTGATGATCCGAAGAGCGTGGGTAGAAACTTTCATGGTAACCCATATACCTTCCTCCTCCAGAAACAAACGCTTGTTCTGAAGATTAGGATAGAATTTCCGCTTGGTCTTGTTGTTGGCGTGCGAAACATTGTTTCCCGACACTGTCCTTTTTCCTGTTATCTGACAAACCTTAGCCATGGTATTTTTCCGTTTGGGGTCGCAAAAGTAAAGAATTTCTCAGGAATGCAAAGCCTTGCCTCCATTTTTTTTATTTTGGTAAGGGCAGTGCCGGCATTGGCTTTTGCAGCAGTATCCTCTATTTAGATGGTAAGTTTCTGTGAAAACCAGAAATCCCTCCGGACTATAGTAGTACTCATCAGGGCTCAGACGTGGATGAACCTGTTTTTCGAGTTTCCTTGCTTCTGAGTTTCCTTCAATGGCCGATGAATCCATACATAAAATAGTAACCGCTTAACAAAAGCCTTTGGGATTTGTTTTAGGTTTGCATTTAAATATTTGAATTTTGGTACACCAAATGAACCGTTTAGGGCAAAAAGCAGAAAGTAGCCACCAGGCCATTGAATGGGAGGATCGCTATGGTGCCCACAACTACCACCCCCTTCCGGTGGTACTGCAAAAAGGATTGGGATGTGAATTATGGGATATGGAAGGGAAAAAATACTTCGACTTCCTTTCTGCTTATTCCGCTGTAAACCAGGGGCATTGTCATCCCAGAATAATTGCAGCACTTACAGATCAGGCTTCCAGACTAACCCTTACTTCACGGGCTTTTTACAACAACAGGCTTGGAGAGTTCGAAAAGTTCATCTGCGAACTCCTGGGTTACGATAAGGTATTGGCTATGAATTCCGGGGCGGAGGCCAATGAAACGGCACTTAAGCTTGCCCGAAAATGGGGTTATCGGGTCAAGGGAATTGCCGAAAACAAAGCCCGGATTGTGGCTGTGCATAATAACTTCCATGGGCGAACCCTGGCAGTCGTTTCTGCCAGTACCGAAGGGGCAAGCACTCAGGATTTCGGTCCCTTTATGCCAGGTTTCGATATTATCGCTTACAATGACCTCGATGCGCTCGAAGCCGTTTTTCAAAACCCTGAGGTTTGTGCCTTCTGGGTTGAACCCATTCAGGGCGAAGCCGGGGTAATTGTTCCCGATCAGGGATACCTGGCTGGAATCCGCCGCCTTTGTGATCAATACAACGTCCTGTTTATTGCCGATGAAGTTCAAACTGGTATGTGCAGAACAGGCAAAATGTTGGCTTGCGACCATGAACTCGTCCGCCCTGATATCCTCGTATTGGGAAAAGCCCTCAGCGGTGGCGTCCTTCCGGTTTCTGCTGTTTTGGCAGATGATGAAATCATGCTCACCATTCAGCCCGGAGAGCACGGTTCAACTTTCGGGGGCAATCCTCTCGCCTGCGCTGTTGCCATTGCTTCCCTTCAGGTCCTTGTCGAAGATCAGTTGGCCGACAAGGCCCATCGGCTTGGAAAAATTTTCCGCGGAAAAATGGAAGAGCTGAAAATGAAAACCAGTTTGGTTACTGCGGTGCGTGGAAAAGGTTTGCTCAACGCAATCGATATTCAGCCAATCGGCTCCATCTCGGCATGGGAAGTTTGTCTTGAATTGAAAAAAAATGGGTTGTTGGCCAAGCCAACCCGACGGGATACCATCCGTTTTGCTCCGCCGCTTGTAATGACCGAGAGTCAATTGCTGGAGTGCTGCCACATCATCGAAGAAAGTATTCTTACCATTCAATAATTCGCGTAAATGAGTCTTTTAGTTGTTGGTTCCGTTGCCTTTGATGCCATCGAAACCCCCTTCGGCAAAACCGATAAAATCATCGGTGGTGCCGCCACATACATCTCCCTTTCCTCTTCCTATTTTACAAACCAGGTCAATCTCGTGGCTGTGGTCGGAGGGGATTTTCCTAAGTCAGATATTGCTCTTTTGCAGAAGCATGGTGTCAATACAGAGGGACTTCAGATTAAGGAAAATGAAAAGTCCTTTTTCTGGAGCGGGAAATACCACAACGACATGAACAGTCGTGACACGCTCGTCACTGAACTCAATGTCCTCGGCAATTTCGACCCTATTTTACCCGATGCTTACCAGGATTGTAAGTTCCTGATGCTGGGCAACCTTGCACCTTCTGTGCAAAAGTCGGTCATCCAGCGCCTCAAAAAACGTCCACAACTTGTGGTAATGGATACCATGAACTTCTGGATGGAAATTGCCCTTCCTGATCTGCTGGAGACCATTTCAATGGTGGATGTACTGTGCATCAATGATGAAGAAGCTCGTCAGCTCACAAAAGAATATTCCCTGAAAAGAGCGGCTTTGAAAATTCTTGACATGGGTCCCAAGGCAGTCATCATCAAAAAAGGTGAACACGGAGCTTTACTTTTCAATAAAGAGGA
>JBIPNA010000134.1:0-9050 GCA_044375665.1 Catalimonadaceae bacterium | reverse complement strand
GATTTGCTGGATGTTCCGGTAAAGCTTTCTCCCAACACAGAAATTGATGGACAGCTTCGTTTTGGACAAACAGAAATGGTCTTACTGAAAACCAGCATCGATAGTGTGTACATCAATAATGCGGTTTTATACAATACCAGCATTGACGTTTCGGCCATCAAAACCATAGAGCGACCCGATGTGGTGGCCGAAGCATATGTGTATTCCGGCAAGCAAAACTGGGGAGGGGGCTTCAAGACAGAAAAAGTTTTGTTCGACGGTGTTTGGGACCATGGGAAAATCGGATTCAAACTGCTCGGACAGGAACAGGAGTCAACCAACAGAGCGGATATTTTCGGTCAGGTTGCTTTTGAACCTCAAACCACCAGGATACGCCTACAGAAAAGTTCCCTTTCGCTTGTAGAACGGATTTGGAACATCAATGAGGAAAATGAAATTGAAGTTTCTGACTCATCAACCGTAAACCTGAAAAATGTGGCTATGCGGAATGAAAATCAGGAGTTGTCGGTTGAAGGATTTCTCACCGGAGATCCCATGGATTCCCTGTTTGTCAGGGCAAGAAACTTTGAATTGGAAACCCTCAAGCCGCTTACCAGAGAAGATTTCAGGGGAAAGGTAGATGCAGCAATCATCATTACCCACCTTTCTTCACAGCCATTGGTGGAAGGATTGTTGAAGGTCGACAGCCTGGCTTATCAAAAGTACGACATAGGGAATTTCTCCGGCAAAGCACAGTGGAGTGCGGAACAGAAACATCTTGAACTGTCTGGATCCCTGAGCCGTGAAGGTCAGGATGTGCTTTCGCTAACCGGATTTTACGCACCCGACCTACCGGATCCCTTGCAGGTCAAGCTACAGGTTCAAAGGCTTCCTTTGCAGGTCTTGTACATGGTTTTAGGAAACAGTGTGTCCCAACTAAACGGCAATGCTTCCGGAGATCTGTTTGTGCGGGGAAGTTTTTCCCAACCCCAGTTTACAGGACGTCTCTTTGTCCGCGATGGTCAGTTGAAAATCAACTACCTCAACACACTGTATACTTTTTCCCATTGGGTCAATTTTCTCCCCGATGAAATAAACGCAGATGGTGCCCAGCTAACCGACGAAAACGGCCAGACAGGCATCCTGAACAGAGCAGCTTTGCGTCACAATTACTTCCGGAATTTTTCCGTCGATCTCAATGGAAATCTCAGCAACTTCATGGTGTTTAATATCCCTGCCAAAGCGGGAGAATTGTATTATGGCACCACCATTTGCACAGGGAACCTGCGGATTTCGGGTGGCTTTGACGATATCACTATTAGAGCAAGAGCCCGGACCAATAAGGGAACAAAAATATTTATTCCCCTTGATGCCACTGTAAAGGAAGACCTGGGCGAATCCTTTATCACATTTACCAGCAAAACTTTTTCCGGCGCTCAACCAAAAGATTCGATTGGAAAAGTCAGGCTGTCTGGCATCAAAATGGATTTTGATCTTGACGTAACAGAAGATGCCTATGGTGAAATCATCTTCGATAAAAAAGCAGGGGATATCATTCGGGCAACAGGTTCAGGAAAGGTCAAAATGATCATCGATACCAGGGGTGAGTTTTCCGTGATTGGACAGTATGTGATCAAAAAAGGAGATTACCACTTTACCACCTACAACCTTGTCAACAAAGACTTTGACATCAAACCTGGAAGTACCATTACCTGGAATGGCCCTGTTTTGGAGGGGGTCATGGATATTCTGGCCGAGTACAACCTGAATGCTTCCCTTGCCCCGCTGGCTACAGGAGACGATCAGTTGCAGCAGCGCCCCGAAGCCCGGCGGCGCTATCCGGTACTGGTTACCATGCGGCTCACGGATCAACTGCTCAAACCCAACATCGGCCTTAACCTTGACATCAAAGATTACCCCAGAAACTCCGACCTGAATTATTATGTGCAGGCTTTTCTGGCACGGGTGGCCACCGATGAGCAGGAGCTCAACCGCCAGGTCTTCAGTCTGATGATCTTCCGCATGTTTGCACCTATGGGGGAATTCACAAGAACTTCCGGAATATCCTATTCCAGCTTCAGCGATCTGGTCTCCAACCAATTGAGCTCCTGGCTCAGCCAGTTTAATGAAAACCTGGAAGTCTCTGTCGATCTGAGCGGACTCAGCCAGGCCGATCTCAACAATTTCCAGTTGCGCTTTTCCTACACCCTCCTCGATGGACGACTCAGATTGACAAGGGATGGGAGTTTTACAAATGCCCAGAACCAGGCTTCTGCCCTGAGTATCGCCGGCGACTGGACCCTTGAATATATGCTGAGCAAAAACGGGATTTTCAGGGTCAAAATGTTTCACCGGATCAATCAAAACCTTATTCTTTCCGGCCTCAACACCAACAATACCACCCAGGGCGCCTCACTGCTCCATACCACCAGCTTCAACAAGTTGAGTGAACTTTTTCCCAAAAAGAAAAAGAAGACCAAACCCAAAGCCAAAGATGTACCTCCACCCCTGGTAGGCCCGCCCCTTTCCAGGGAAGGCCTTGCAGGTCCGGGAGAGGAGGAGCAAAAGGTGCATTGATTGAGCCAGACCCACCATTCCCTCGTTGTTTTCATTGCATTGAAGATCAATTGGCTGGTAATCGAACTTTTCTATTTCGTTGCCGGAGATCCTCCGGGAGCCAACCAGAAAAGACAACATATCGATCGCAATTTCATGGCAGGATTCGCAAGGACAAAGGTTTTGTCCTTGCTCTCCATAACCCTACCTTTGACCGGAGGATAAACACTCAAAATTATCAACCATAGCCAACCATTGTCTGACCGCGAAATCCTCAGTTATTGCCTCGCCCTTGTGGCACAAAAGGTGAGCAGGGAGCCGGTAAGCCGTTGGACAGATGGAGTTTTCATCGGGCTGAGCGAGCAAATCCAGAAGGAGACAGGCATTCATATCAGCCGAAGTACCCTGAAGCGGCTCTACAACAAGATGAAGACCTCTGAGGAGTATCATCCTCAGAAGGAAACCAAAAATGCCCTTGCCGCTTTCGTCGGGTTTGGGAATTGGGCACAATTCAAACAGGATTTTTCTCCCCCGGCTAAAGCAAGCCCCGAAGGGCAATCTCAGTTTACCCCTCAAAGTCCGGGAAGGTCGGATGGTCTGCTTAAAAACCAAATCCGTTTCTTCGGAATTCTCGGTTTTCTTGCTGTTTTTTTAGGCTTCGCCTGGTGGTTTTCTGCAAGATATTTTCCTTCCCGAATCGATTCTGAACCCGTTTGGGGAAGACTCGAAATTTCAAATCCTTCAGACACCGTTCCCTTTACCCTCAATTGCCGGTTTTCACATGCCCCGGCTCAGGCCGACAGCTTTTTTGTAGGAAAGGAACAGGTTGAAAAAACCGCCACCACCTTCAACATGGGAGTAATTGAACCAGGATTTCGTTGGATGTCATTGTATTTCAAAAGTCAAACCCTCGCCAGCCAGCCATACCATGCCATTTCCAGAAGATGGATGGCATACTACCAACCCAAAAACAAAAAGAATAAAATGCCTTTGCTGCAAAATGAATTTATGCACAATGGAATTGCGGCCCTCCGACCCGTGTTTTTTCAAGGCAAAAATCTCGATACCCTCAACTTTAACTTCCATCTCCTGCATTCCAGAAATTATGGTGTTTCCCTGGATAACCTTGTTTTCGAAACCCGGGTTTTTTTACCCAACAGAGAAGGAACCTGTACCGGAATGGATGTAAAACTCACTGGTGACAGTGCACAGATGGAATACTCCGCCTATACGCCCGGCTGTGGGAATCATGCCTATGTTTTTCTGCCAGGTACATATGTTTCCGGAAAGCACGTCAATCTCAGCACCCTGGAAATTCAGGGCAATTCCTGGTTTACGGTCCGATTGGAAACCGATAAAAATCACCTCATCCTACGCTACAACGGAAAGGAAGTGTTTGTGAACAAATACCCAAAGTCTTCAGGGTTGCTGAAAGCCATTTCGCTCCGGTTCAATTGTTTTGCAAAAGTTGAATATGTCCGGGTTTTTGATAAAACCGGCAAACTCGTTTTTAACGAACCCTTCGGCAAGGATTCGACACTTGGTGAGGAACAGAAAGTTCAGGCTTTTTCCAACCCTTGATTCAAGAGAATCAGGTGGATTCCAAAGTTTCCTCCCAGGAACTTCCAAACAAAGAAAGGATTCCTCCTGCCTTGGTCCCGCATTCCTCCCATTCCTGCTCAGGATCTGAGTCTATCGTAATAGCCGAACCTACTGCCAACCCGCAACGCTTAAGACCATGATGGATAAATAGTGTCCTGATCAAAACATTGGTATCCGAATCTCCCGATCCATCCCAATAACCCAGACAACCTGAATACCCGCCACGACGGACGGGCTCCAATTGCCGGATCCAATACATGACCTCCTGCTTGGGTGCGCCTGTCATGCTGCCCATCGGGAACGTAGCCTTATAAATGTCACCAAAATCCACATCGGCCAGGAGTTTTGACCGAACTGTACTGATCATTTGATGTACTCCCGGAAAACTGTAGATCCCAAAAATTTCCGGAACCTCTACAGAGCCTGTCTCTGAAATCCTGGCCAGATCATTGCGCATCAGGTCCACAATCATCATGTTTTCGGCCCGCTCCTTTTCAGAGTTAACCAATCGTTTCTTGTTTTCTGCATCTTCCTCAGGGTTTTTGCCCCTCGGAGCTGTTCCCTTGATGGGCTGGGTCAGCAATTCCCGCTCTTTCTTTCGAAGAAACCGTTCGGGCGAACCACAGGCCAGTTCGACTTCATTTGCCATCATCCATCCGGAAAAAGGCATAGGACTGCGTTTGTTCAATTGCCAATAGGCAGAAAGCCCATCCGGATCCGAATCCGATTCCAGGTATTGGCAAAGGTTCAACTCATACACATCTCCTTCCCGAATCCTTTCTTGCACCGTTTCGACCTGCTTCAGGTATTCTGTTTTTTTTGTCAGATGCTGAAAGTGAAAAGAAGCAAGGTGGCCTGGCTCCCAGATTGTTGAACAAGAAATCTCCTTTAGGCTTTGCCCGGGATTTTTGGAGAAAAGATGCCATCCACCTTCTGCCTTTTCAATCCTTACCTCCGGGACAAAAAGGGCTTCTTCCGGAAAGCCAAGGAATATAGGTCTGGTGTCACCCTGGGTTTCCGAAGATCCCTGACAATGATCGTATCCCAGGTAGCCCAACATATATGGCCGATCCTCAGGCTGCCGGGATAAAAAGTCTTCAAGGGTGATTTTCGAAGAAGCGCTGCCCCATCCCAAAACCCATCCGAAACAACCTTGTGGATAAGAATAGTCATTCCCATTAAGCCAACAGGCAAATGCATTTTGCCTGGCGACCTGTAAGGCTTTTTGCAGGAACCAGGGAGAATCGGGAACAAATATTCTTTCTACAACCATATGGTCTGCCCTACAATTGGGATCAGGAGCCGACCTGGATCGGAGCATGCCCTCAACCGAACCAATGGCTCGCTCAGGGGTTCGTCGGCCAGGTCAAAAGTGCCATAGTGCATAGGGATAAAATGCTCGGCATTCAATTGCAAAAAGGCTGTCCAGCTGTCTTCTGGCTTCATGTGGCTGGGGTGCATAAACCATTCCGGACTGTAGGCTCCGATGCCCATAATGGCATATCTGATTCCGGGAAAGAGTTTTCCGATGTCTTCAAAATGGGTATCCCATCCGCTGTCGCCCATGAAGTAAATATGCTGGCTTCCGTCGCTGATCACAAAGCCGCCCCAAAGCCGGCGGTTGGTATCATTCAGGCCTCTTCGTGACCAATGTCTTGAAGGCAAAAACCAAAAACTGAGGGGCCCATTGGTGGAATATTGTTGAAACCAGCCTGCTTCCTGAATTTGATTTTTGGGAAAAACTGGTCTCAGTAAAGGTTGCATGCCCAACCCGGTCATGATTTCAAGTCCAGGATTATTCGAACCGAGGCTTTTGATACTTGGCAAATCCAGATGGTCCCGGTGGTCATGGGAAATCAAAAGATACCGGGCCTCTTTGGCCACCGCAGCATCATATGGGAAGGGAATCTTCCTTTTCACCACCGTGGCATTTCCCAATACCGGATCAATGAGTACACCCACACCTGAAAGTCTCAGGAAAAATGAACTGTGGCCAAGCCAAACCAGGCAATCATCCTGTTTCTCTTTGAAGGATGCATCTTTGATAATATCGGGCAGCCAGAGATCTTTTCTTTTTGCTGCTTTCTGGGGATTGGGCTGGGATTGCCACCTCAGAAGTTTGTTAAATTCAGGCCAGAACGGATGCTGAAGATTCCGGAACCGGCCTTTTTCGTCAAGGGGTGTACCCTGCCATCCCTCTGGTGCCCTGGTTTTCAGGAGGGGATTAGAAACGTTTAAATTTCTCAAATGGCTGTTATCCCGACTCTATGTCCTGTGAAACGGGGATTTTGCAATTCCTCTATCATAAAAAAAGCAAGATCGCCGGTATTAATGAAAAACTTCCCATCCGGAGGGTAGTCGGCCTGGGCTTCAAAATGCCCGGTTTGTGGTCCGTTCTGAATCATGGGCGGGCAAACAAATGTGTAATCGACATTTGATTCCTGTAATTTTTTCCAGGCAGCCAGATGGTCTTCACTTACCGGAATATACTCAGCAGGGAAACCGGAAGTCTGGTAAATAAGATGATCCTCACTTGCCTGTAAAATGCCCATCCCACCAATCCCGACAAGCCGTTTTACACCATTCAACTTCATACCGGCGAGAATATTTTTCATTGCTGTTTGCCGAAGGTTGGTGGCTCCTAAATCTGTTCCTACGGCAAACAGAACAGCATCCTGTCCTTCTAAAGCCTGGTTCACAGCCTCAGTCTGGGTGGCATCTCCCTGAAATACCTTCAACCGGGAATGCCGGAAGTGAACCGCATCCGGATTTCGGGCGAAAGCAGTTACCTCATGGCCTGCTTCCAAAGCAAACTGGATCAAGACCTGACCTGTTCTCCCGGTGCTTCCAAAAATGATTACGTTCATGTGTAAAAGGATTTAGTGTTCCAAAAACCAAAAGTACAATGGGGAACAGGCAATTTCCAGACAATTACTCAATCGGCCTGATGAAATTTCTCAGGTTTGAGACAAACCAAAGCAGAAGGCAACATTTTTTCAACCCAAAGGGCATACATCGCTGCCGAGGGGTGTAAATTGTCGGAAGCCAGAAGTTCCGGCTCCGCCAAAGCTCGCTTCGATTCCGGATAAATATCTACAAATGGAATGCCCCTTTCGCTGCACACAGTTGCTTTTTCCTGGTTGTACCACCGTAAATCCGAATCTATTTCGCTGGCCATTTCTTTGCCAAAAGGTGTGCATCCATAGTCTGGTATACCCACCACAAAAACCCTTGAAGCATCCCCTCCTGCAAATTCTATTGCCTGGTCTAAAAGCAGCCCGAATTCCTCGGAAAAGATTTCCCTTTCATAATGGCGGTATTGGTTGTTGACCCCAATCAGTAAGCTCACCAAATCGAAAGGGCCTTTTGGTTTTGCCTTTTTTATTCCTGCCTGGAGTTCTGCTGTAGTCCATCCGGTTTTTGCCACTATCCGCAACTCGCTGGCAGAAATCCCTGTCTTTTTTTGAATGGCCTTCACCAATTGGGCAGGAAATGAAAGGGAGGCTTCAACAGATTCTCCGATGGTGTAAGAATCGCCCAGGGCCAGGTAACGGTAATTTGCCATAGAAATAAAAAACCCCGCATTTGCGGGGTTTTCATTGTTGATTGATGAAAATTATTTTGTGATTACAACAGGAGCTTTGAATCCTTTATCGCCATCAACTACTGTTACGTAGTAAAGACCAGCATTCATGTCGGCTACGTTGATGTTCTCTGTTACATCCTGTCCGCGGAAAGACTTAACTACCCGGCCAGTCATGTCAGTTAATTTAACTTCAGCATTTGTAGTACCAACAAAACGGATGCTCAGATTGGTTGAAGCTGGATTTGGAGCTACGTTTACAAACAGGCCACGATAAGCAACTTTTACGCTGTTGATTACCTGCTGGCACTCTGCCCAGTTTGAAGTAATGATGAGATTACCTGCTGTTGGCAACAAAACCTTGCGGTTGTTGTTGTCTGAAGTACGTACGCAGGAAGGATCCGGATTTACCCACTCATTGCCTTCATCACCGTCTGGCCAGTCATTACCAGATACATATTTCCACTGAAGAGAATCTGTAGCAGTTCCATCAAATGTGACGTCGCGGCTCCAAACATTGTTTCCCATGTCGGTCATGTTGCCCTGGGCTGGTGTCCAGTTTGGAATGTTTCCACCACGATCACCGAAGTTTCCGGCAAGGCTGATAACATTGTTAAACGTTCCACCTCCACTAAGGTAATTGGTAATGTCTACTTTAAAGGTGACATTCAGCTGTGCCTGGGCCGAAAAACTGGCAAATCCCAGTATGGCTAATGCAGAAAGTAAGATTTTTTTCATGATTTTCTTGAATTAATACAAATAAGTAATGGTTTTGACGAAAGTGATCGCAATATCCGGTTTTTGATTTTTCCAATCAAAAATTTTTTTAAAGATTGTTGATCTGAGCGATGTAGTATTTCTGCCTGAATGGGACAACCCTTGCACCAGCAATGCTGCCGACAATGGAAAAATTCAATATTCAGTCTCTTCTGGTTTTCTGCCTCTGCAAGAATGTGGTAACATTGTATCTCTTTTCATTTACTCCATCTTAACCGTACGTTTTTCTGCATGTACCGAGGAATCCTCCGACCACTGATCTGGGCCCTGATTTTTGGGTCTACCGGCTTAAGTCTGAAAGGCCAGGATACTAAAAAAGTCTACCTGCAGGGCTTTTGGTGGGACTTTAAAAACAACAATTACCCTCAGGGCTGGGCAAATTATTTAGCCGACCTTTCCCCGAGACTCCGGAAATTGGGTCTGGAGGGAATCTGGGTTCCTGTCAATCAAAAGAATGCCAATCCAAATTCAGTGGGTTACAGCCCGTTCGATCACTACGACCTCGGCGATAAGTACCAGAAGCTTAATCTGAAAACCCCTTTTGGGGATAAGG
>JBIPNA010000133.1:0-9100 GCA_044375665.1 Catalimonadaceae bacterium | reverse complement strand
CTG
Organism: Catalimonadaceae bacterium; assembly: GCA_044375665.1. Taxonomy (GTDB): domain Bacteria; phylum Bacteroidota; class Bacteroidia; order Cytophagales; family Flexibacteraceae; genus CAMDMI01. The sequence continues at coordinate 9,097 of JBIPNA010000133.1, read as the reverse complement.
GTACAAAAACCCACTGAAGCCCCCAATCATGTTTGAACCGCCATACAGAGCCGAACCAGTCGTAGCGGTAATGTTCAGCCCAAAACCAGGTCCGCTGGCATCGGTAGCCACATGTCGGAACCGTACCCAAAGATTGTGGCTTTGGCAATCGGAAACAGGGTAGTAAACACCGGATTTGAAAATCGGGTGGTTTACGGAAGCACCATCAAAACTAAAACCTGAAAGGGTTGTTCCTGATGAAGTTAACACGGTGCCTGGCAACGATGTAGAATCGGGAGCTGTAAAATATACGGTGGTCCCAAAATTGAGATCAGCGGAAAAGGCTTTTGCACTCAGCAAAACCAATACAAGCCATTTGGTCAGAGAAAAGAATCTTGTAGTCAATTGATTTATCGGGGCTGGAAATCAGGTTTCAAATATACAGGTTTACCCGGCCAGGAGAAACACCGTTTGATGTATTTCCCCCATTATCAAACGCATCGGTTATGGCACTACGGGTAGCGCCATTCACCACGTTCCGCCCTGCCACAGAAGGTGGTGGGGTATTGGAAGGGTAGTCAAATACACCCAGGGCATAGTTGGTTGAGTTTGAAAAAGTGCAGTTTTCTATGGTCACCACGGAAGGAATACTCCCTTCTCTCAGGTTGATCATCCCATATTTTACACCATTGGTCGTTGCTTTTCCTCCGTCCGAAAATTGGACATAACGAAACACATTATTGCTTCCATTTTCTGTGAACAGAAAGCCACCCCAATCGCCCGGCAAATTAGTTTTCCCTTTTATCACAATAGGTTCGAGAATGGAACCTTGAAAATCGGCACGCGATCCCTCATCAAATCCAAAATGCATATTGTTGGTCATCACCAAAGTTACCCCAGGCCCAACAGAAAGTGAATACGGTGCGGCCTGAAGAATGTAGTTTTCACCATTTATCTGGTAAGGAATGGGTTGTTTGTATAGCTGGACACTTTTCGTAAGTCTTTCTCCAGGTGAGGAAAGAAATATAAAATTGTTGCCATTGCCAGAATAGGTGCAATTGTTTTTGATGAACGCTGCCTGTTCCCAGCACACGGAAATTGGAGCATAGCCGTTGTTGCTAAAAATACAGTTGTCCATGGTTTCCAATAAATTGGCCTCATCGTTGCTCACAAATCCATAACCAGAAGACTTTCGGAAGGTACAGTTCCGGAAAGATGCCCGGCTGCTATCTCCCGAATTGTTTGGGGAAAATTTAACACAGACTTTGTTGATGGCCGAACTGCCATATCCCCCAAATTCAAAGACGGTATTTTCAAAATGGTTAGCAGTGTCGTTAGAGTTAATGTAAACGCCGTACCAATCGCCGGGAGTTTTGGTCTTGCTGGTAAATAGTACCGGGCAGGAATTGCTTCCCAGCGATTTTAAGATTCCTTCTATCTTAAATTCATAGTTGCCCTGGGCTTCGATGACCACTCCAGGTAGCATGGTCAGCCTTTTGCCCGCCTTTACCGTAAAATTCCGGTTCATTTTATAGGTTCCTGGCGCCAGAATGGAATCTTTTGAAAATTCATATTCCAGATTCCCCATGTCACGACTGCTTAAATCGCAAGGGTTTCCGGTGGTAAAACTGATTTCGTTCCCATAAGCCAGGCCTTTTGCATTTACTGCATAAGCCCGGACATAGTAGGCTGTTCCTCCTATCAATCCCTTTAACTGACTGATAAAATTACCCGTGCCGCTTCCGTCTTTTGTTTTGGTGCCAAGGCTGGTGTCGGGTGCTGGATTGGTACCCCAGCAAATTCCCTTTCGAAAAATCAAACTGCCTCCATCGGATGTGATCGCTCCCCCACTGATGGCCGATTCGGCTGTGATGCCTGAAACCGGGGTTGTGGTTAATATAGGAAGCTCAGGTTTTGGGTCATTTTCTTCCTTTTTGCAGGCCTGAAACAGGTAAATGGCAATCAGGATAATAATTGATTTTTGAAAAAAAGCGATTTTCATAGAGTTGGATTTTAAGAAAAAAAGGAATGAAATAATGGTTCCTGTTTTGATGCAAACCTGCCGATGAAATACCTATGGGTCAATTCATTGAATACAGGAAATAGAGAAAATCCTCTGAAAAGAGGAGACCAACAAAAAACACACCCCGAAAGCCGGATGCAATCGGGGTGTGTTTTTTGCCTGCGTCATTTGGAAATTACTTTGCCAATAACATCCGCTGCATCGGCTGCTTCTGGCCGTCAATGACCAATGTGTAGAGGTAAATACCACTGGCGGGTAGCATGCTGCTTTTGATCGTCACATGCTGTTCTCTGGTTTCGGAAAGTTTGATTTGGTACACTTTGCGGCCATCCATTCCATAGATTTCCAGGCTGGCCGATTGGGTTCCCTCTGGAATGGATATGGGAATAGAAGTTTCTCTATTGAAAGGATTGGGGTGGTTTTGAAAATCGATTTTCGGATTTTCCCCTCCTGATTCCAATTTGTGTATAGCCGAAACCGCACAACCAAACCGGGCAAGTGTATTTTGATAATAAGGATTGGAGACATTAAACACATTGTCGCCAGCCGGAACTGCATCATACTGCGGATTTCCTTGCTGATTCAAATAATTACCATCAAAATTGTAGTAAGCCAACAAGCCTGACTGGGTAGCCGGCTCAGGCAAAATGTACATGTACGCATTAATCTGCGCAGGGGTTCGGGCTACTTTCCATATGCGTACCTCGTCAAGATAGCCAATAAATTGCTCGTTGAAGTTGAGCACCCCAGTGACGTTACCTATTCCGGTGACCAAAGCATTTGGGGCAATAACTCCGGTATGATGTTTGGATGACAGTTTATATCCATTTACATAATATTTCAGGCTGTCGCCATCGTATGTACCTGCAAGGTGGTAGGTAGAATCATAGCAAAGTGGAAGGGGGTTGGCCAGTTCCACAAAACCCATACTCGTCCGAATTGCAAACTGAGTTGGCCGGAAAAGGTAACTGCAATTAAGGGCATTGGTATGCTTGGATACGATATCACCTGCATCGGTAGGAGGTGAAAAATTCTGGACCGTAACAAGAGCTTCAATGGTTAAGGAGTCGCCGGTAACCTCCAGGTTACCAATATCTAAGCGATTGTTATTGGTGGTCGGGAAATGCAGCCAGTGCTGGCAAAACCCGAAAGTAACAGGCAGAATTGCCAGGAAAAACCCGAAAAAAACGTTCCAGCACATCCGGCCGGGGTTTTCCGTGGCCGCCTTTGAGAGGCTGGACGGGTGGCGACAAGAGCCGGCTAAGCCAGAGGTTCATGGGTGTTTCCCAGTCAGGAAGGGTTCCCAGAGACAGGCTTTCGGAGAGCGACCGGTAAAAATCGTCTCCCGGGCGGAGGAAATGGAGGTGTTGGGTATCGGTATTGAGGTAAAGCACCGGAATTCCAAACTGGAGGGCTTGCTGAACCGATTCTTTGGTTCCGCCGGGGAGTCCGGTTTTGGAGAACCCATCCACAGCCAGGAGCAGGTCGGCCTGGCGAAGTAGGGCGTAGGACTGGGCCTGGTACACCCGTTGTTCCTGGGCGGGGTTGGGTGTGGCTGGGAAGACTTCGTCCAGTTCCAGGATGTAGCTGCACTTGTCTACCCAGGCATCAAAGATCGGCAGAAAGGCCGGGTCCCGGCTGGCACGATAGCTGTCGAGGGCGCAGCCGGAGACACCGGCAAATTCGATGGTGAGCCCTTCAATGGGTTGGAATTGTTCGAGGCATCGGGCTGCCTCGTGGTCCCAGCCCTCGGCAAGTCCGGAAATAAACCGGACGATGGGTCGGGGCGTTGTGCGGGAATGAAAGGGGTTAGCTGCTTTGAGGGCAGTGATGCAGGTTCCGTACACATGGCTGAGTTGGGTCAGACAGGGTTTCAAGGGGTCTGGCAGGGTCCTGTTTCCCGCAAACGCCACCCGAAGAACCGGGTTGGGAAACGGGAGTTTCGGGTTTTGGGTCATACATCGATCGGGTTGGAATCGGAACCAAATGTACTGTCCGGTGGGGCAGACTGCAATGGAGGGCGAAGGATATTTTTTCAGAAAAAATCCCTTTGAACATAAGCTTTACCGGACTTCCTTTTCCCCCGGGAGATTCCTTTCCATATCCCCAAAAGCAGTGCTCCGTATTCCGAAAATCCGAGCCAGATTTTTGATTGTTGGAGGAAGTCTTTAGAGCAAAACAAGCGCCGATCCACCCCCTTTTCGACTCAAATAGGTGCCGTTTTGAAACAAAAAATAGAAAATTAGGTGCCGTTCTGTTACAAATTTTGGAGAAATTAAGTGCCGTTTTGAAACAAAATGGTTTTCTTTGTGGGCAGAAATCACTTTTAAATTCTTGTTTTACAGAAACTTAGAGGTCCCATTGCAGGCCTGGGCAAGGGAAGCCAAGCCAAAGCCGCTATTGATCCGTGGCGCAAGGCAGGTAGGAAAGACTACGCTGGTGGAAAAAATCCGTCCTTTTTTTGACCATTTCATCGGTCTGAATCTGGAGAAAAGTCAGGATCGGTTTTATTTTGAAAACACCGATCAGGTACGGATCATTTTCGAATCCTTACTCATCCGGAACCGGCTGGAGGTGGCCAAAGGGCAGACCATACTGCTCTTTCTGGATGAAATTCAGCAATTTCCCAAAGCCATCGGATTGCTACGGTATTTCTACGAAGAACTACCGGATGTGCATGTGGTAGCTGCAGGTTCTTTGCTGGAATTTGCCCTGGCCGATGTTCCTTCCATGCCCGTGGGCCGGATTGAACAAATGGTGTTGCACCCCATGTCCTTCGATGAATTCCTGCTGGCCACAAACCAGAAGTCATTGTATGCCAAATGGCAGCAGTTGGATTTTGATCCGCATTGGCATGGTCTGTTTATGGACCAGTTTCGGAAGTACCTGGTGGTCGGGGGCATGCCGGCTGCCATCCGCCAGTATCTGGAAGATGGAGAATCGACCGTCCATCTTGGAAAAATCTTTGACAACATCTGGCTAAGTTACCAGGAAGACGTACTGAAATACCGCCGCAATGCCACTAACCAAAAAGTGCTGCAATACATCATGGAACATGTTCCGTTTGAACTGAACCGGTTTTCGTTTGCGGCCTTTGGACAAAACCTGTACAAAAGCCGGGAGATTTCGGAGGCTTTTGGGCAGCTGGAAAAGGCAAAAATTCTCTCTTTGGTTTATCCAACCACGGCTTTAAAACCCCCGCTGGTTCCCAATTATAAAAAAAGGCCGAGGATTCAATTTTTGGATACGGGCATGCTGCTATACCTCAACCAACAACAAACCCAGGTCTTGCTGGGCGCAACCCTTCAGGAACAATTTAAAGGCGGCATTCTGAATCATGTGGTTTGGCAGGAGATCAAAGCCCTCTCCCATTCGCCTCTCTCAAGGTATGTGTTTTGGGTTCGGGAAGAAGGCGATGCCAATTCTGAAATTGATCTGATGCTTTCTTTGGGCGAAAACCTGCTGCCGGTGGAAGTCAAAGCCGGAGCCAGCGGAAGACTACGGTCCCTGTTTGAGTTTATGGACCGCACCGAAACCAGGTTGGCTGTGCGGGTATTGGACAATCAGTTTTCGACGGAAACCCTCCAAACCATCAAAGGCAAAACCTTCCAACTGGTAAACCTTCCGTTGTATGCCGTTGGAAAAATCCGGGAAGTCCTGGCAAAACCAGAAATTATCCAACCAAAACCCAACGAACCGTTCCAGCCCGCCGCCCGGGGTTAAAACAAGGGGCAACCGAAAGCCAAAAGCACCCTTTTCGTGTGTCTTACCGCTCCCAAACAACAAAGCCGCCTACCTCGTGACGGGGTTTCCAGCGGGAGAAATCCATTCCAAGGAAGTCGGGAGCCGCACCGGCCGGGACCACCAGGGCCTGCAGGCCTTTCCCTTCCGCGACGGCCGCCTGCACTGCCTGGATTTGTGGGGGCGAACCTGCCTTCCAGACCTGCTCCAGCACATCGCGGGTGGGCACAAAAGCATGGCTGCCCAGCAAAACCGTAAGATGATCTTCCCACTGCCGGGAATGCAAAACAAGCACTTTGTAATTGGGCTGGTGGGCAAACCGCTGTGCGAGATAAGCCTGTACCTCCCGCTGCTGTCCGTACAAACTTTTGAGCCGTTTTTCCTGGTGGAGAAATACGCCCGTGGCCCACTGCAGGGCTGAAATTCCAAAAGCAAATGCAAGGACCATGGTGGGCAGTGTAAGTCGGGCCCAGGGCCGGAAAAACAAAGCCTTTACCTCAAAACGCTGTACAACCAGGCCCAATAAAGCGCAACCTGCCCAGATGCTTTCGGCAAAATAATTGGGACCTGATCCAAACTTAAAGGAAAACAGGAGGGCCGAACCGAATGCCACCAGAAAAGCAATTGCCAGGGCCTGCAAACGTGGATGCCGCTCCCACAGGAAATCGATGGCCAGCGCCAAAGCTGGTGCAAATACCCAGAGCCGGGCCATAAAAAACGGCCCAAAAGCGGACACAAACCAGGACAAGCTCAACCCATTTTTGAGTCCGCCGAAAACATTGGCCAGATAGGCGCCATGGGAACTTTGGTGGAGCAACCAAACGGGAACAACCAAAAAAACGGCCTGCAGCACTGCAAGGCCAATGGCTTCTTTGGTCTGCCTTTGCCAGAGCAACCACAAGGGACAAATGGCGGCATAAACAAGGCCATCCTGCTTGGTAAAAAAGGCCATTGTGCTGAAAAGCAGTGCCAGTCCAAGGACATACCTTTTCCGCATGTCCGGAAAAGCCAGGAGAACCCGCACCAGGGCAGCAAAGCAGAAGGCTTTGAGGGCGTCGGGCCGGCCTGAAATGGAAAAGCTCTCCATCAGTAAAAAAGCAAGGCCTGAAAAAAACAGCGCCCGGTTCCGGGATAGGCGGAAACATTGATGCAATATGCTGAACCAAAGGGCCCAGGTGGCCAGATTGAGGATGCCATTGATGCCCCGCGCAAGCTGATAGAGGCCATGCCCGTCGGGAGTATCCTGTCCCAAAAGGGAACCGATACCCGCCACGAGGGAATAATACAAAGGCTGATACTGAATCAGGGCAAAGTTGCCGGACCACGGATCGGCATAGAGTGGGTTTCCCTCCATACACTGCCTGATTCCCCAGATTACATTGCGCTCAAAACCACCGAGATCGGGGGCATAACTGTTGACTAAAACCCACTTCCAGGCCAGATTTAACAGGATAAGGGCGAGAAAGCATACCGGCAATGACCAGCGCAAGAGGAAAATTCCTGCTTTTTCCCAGCCCGATCCGGATGGATTCGCCATTACCCTTTGATGATTCTGGAAATGTAATCGGAATAGTCCTTGGCCGGAATAAACAGCCTTTGGGTGCGGTACATCAACACCACAAAAAGCAAGAGCAGCGAAATGAGAAAGGACTGCATGATGATGGAGGACAAGCCGGTTACGACGGTGGTGGCCCAACCGGGCGAGGCAAAAGGCGTAAACAACTTGATCATGGCGACGGCGGAGATGGACAATCCGCTTAAAACAACCAGCCCAATGCACATCAACATAAGGCGGACGGCCATGGTATCGGCATGGACGGCCACCGCAGAAAGGCCATGGAGGACGAGGCTGGTGAAGTTCATCTTGCTTTCTCCGGCCAGCCGGCGGCCTCTTTCGAGGGGAATGCTGGTGTAGGGGATCCGGCTTTTGATGATGCCACCGGAAAAGTGGTTCCAGATTTCGGACACGTGGGCCACTTTAACGCTCAGCCTTCCGGGTATGAAACTGAAGTTTCCAAAGGCAATGGCCTTACCCGTCAGCATTCGGAAAACCATTTTATAGATTCTGTAAAAGAACTGGAAGACAAAACCTTCGTGGCGCTTGGTCCTTCGGGCAAATACGATGCGGTTTTCCTTTAAGCCGGCATCCACAAGTTGCTGTAAATGGGCAGGTTGGTCTTCGCCATCGGCATCCATCACGATAATGGGCTGACCCGGAAAATATTTGGCTACATAGGAAATCCCGAGGGCGATGGCCTTCTGATGCCCGACGTTTCGGGTGAGGTCCACAAAAAAATCCTGTCCGTCTTTCCGCAGCAGGCTGGTGGGCGGCTCATCAAAACTCCCATCGTTGACCCAGCAAAAACAGAGCTTTTGAAAAAACCGGGGTTCTGATTTTTCCCGGATGGCTTCGACCAGAAGCTGGCAGGACTCCCAGTCATTAAACACCGGGATGACCACAAAAATGGTTTCTATTTCGGAAAGTATAGCAGGGGCCAATGTTGTGGAAGAAAGTGCAAGGTTACACCGAAGGCCGAAAACTACAAAACCGAAGGGGATTACCGGACCTGGAACCAGGTTCGTATAAACCCCACTCAGGTGTAAATCTACTGGCAAACTATAGCATTTGTCCGGATTTTATGAAAGTGTCCGGGCAATTTCACCAGCCAGGCAGATATCTCCTGAGATTTCCTGATCGGGGCATGGCGGGTTGGTTGGATTGATGTTAAACTTCGTTGGGAAGGCCTTTTCTATTTCGTGCCTAAAGGCACTTTTTAATGCTCTTGGATCTCGTTTTCTACCAATAGTTTGTCCCCAGGGGGACAAAAAGAACGGTAGCAACAGAAAACAGTTCAGTTAAAGAGGCCCAGGTTCGGCGTAGGCTGCGTCTACGTCGTTGTGTACTCGAATCTCCGATTCGACAGAGGTACGGTTCCTTACGAAAACCTTTGAGTCAAAAATGAACTTCCACACCGGTCTATCGCTCCAACATTAGGCCCCGATGGGGCCAGATCGGTTGGGGAATTGGACCGGGCTACCGACATCAGGCCCCGCTGGGGCCAAGACACCCCCGGTTCGGCGTAGACCCGGTTCGGCGTAGACTGCGTCTACGTCGTTGCGTACTCGAATTTCGGATTCGACAGGGGTAAGGTTCCCACCCAATGGTTGAGTCAAAAAAGCTCCGGTCACCAACCCAAACCAAAAAAACAAAGAACCGACGCTCTTCCCAACCACGGATAGCTTTCCTACGTGCGTCGGCCCGAACATCCACGGGGGAGCAGAGGCCTGGCGGGCTGGCCGATTGGATGTTCTTGATCTTTTTGCTTCTTTTTGGATCAAGCCAAAAAGAAGGAG
>JBIPNA010000132.1:0-9105 GCA_044375665.1 Catalimonadaceae bacterium | reverse complement strand
ACCACTCAAGCTGAAACTCGGTGTATTTGAACAAATGTTTTGGTTACCACCTGCAGAAACATTTGGGAGGCTGTTTACAGTTACGTTCAACGTAGAATTGTTGGTGCAGCCACTTTGGGTAACAGAATAGGTCAGGGTTTGGATCCCTACTAAACTTTGCCCGGGCGTAAAAAGACCGGTTCCACTTACTCCGGCACCTGTCCAGGTTCCTCCTGAAGGACTTCCAGTCAATTGAATGGCAGTGCCATTTGCACAAACCGAACGGTCGGCTCCAGCCGAAACATTTGGAATGTTGAACACGGTCATGACCATCTGGTCAGAACCAGAACATCCTGGAATACTGCCTTCTACTGTATATGTTAGGGTTTTGGCTCCATTAGAAACAGTAGAAGGATCAAACAAACCGGAAGCACTTACGCCCGATCCGGACCAGGTGCCTCCCGCTGGGGATCCATTCAGTTGTCTGGGAACTGCATTTTTACAAATGGAAGCATTTGGCCCTGCATTCACCGTTGGTGGTGCAGAAGGGGTAATGGTAATCACATCTGTTGCTGAACATCCCCCTTGGGAATAGGTATAGGTAAATGTGCTTCCTCCTGAAACCAACTGGCTTACATCTACCAAACCGGAACTGCTTATCCCTGTTCCGGTCCATGTTCCACCCACTGGACTTGCTCCTGAGAGTGTAAAATCAGTTGCGTTTGAGCAAACGGTTTGATTGGTTCCTGCATCCACAACTGGTGCAGTGGATACGGTGATGGAAACTTCATCGCTTCCTAAACCGGAAACGGTATACGTCAAAGTTTGTATCCCGATCAATCCCGCAGATGGGGTAAAAGTTCCGTCTGCAGTTACGCCGGTACCTGACCAGGTGCCACCGGTAGGCGTGCCGGAAAGTACAACCGGGGCACTGCTTTCGCATAGTGCCTGGTCTGAGCCTGCGGAAACACTTGCAGAAGGCAAAACAGTGATTGTCATGTTGTCCGAGCCCTGGCAACCATTTTGGGTAACCGTGTAGGTGAGGGTAAATGTCCCTGGTCCACTGCCAGAAGGAGAAAATACGCCTGTAGGAGAAACTCCTGTACCCGACCATGTTCCGCCGGCAGGGCTTCCAGTAAGGACAAGATCAGCAGCGCCGGAATTGGTGGTTTCTTCATCCTGGGCATCTACTACAGGAAGATCGAAAACCTGGATAGTCGTGGTGGCGCTACCGGTGCAACCGTTTTGAGTTAAAGTGTAAGTTATGGTCTGTGTGCCCAATAAGCCTGGACCCGGACTAAAAACTCCTGAACCATTTACACCATTGCCTGACCAGGTGCCTCCTGCAGGATTGCCGGTAAGTGAAAATGGTGCACTATTAATACAAGATGTCAGAGCCGGTCCTGCCGATGGTGCAGGGACATTGTTAACGGTATAATCTACTGTGCTGGTTGAAGTACAGCCGTTCTGGGTAAAAGAATAGGTAAGGGTGTTTGATCCCAGATTCGAAGTTGAGGGAGTAAATATGCCGCCGGAAACGCCATTCCCGCTCCAGGTTCCACCCGCCGGGCTCCCCTGAACAATTGTGAAGGCCGGATCGTTGGCGCAGAAATCCCGGTCAATTCCTGCATTTACGGTTGGTGCTGCCACTACTGTTGCAGTGGTGCTGTTACTTGATCCGCAGGTACCGCTTACGGTATAAGTTAATGTTTGGGTTCCGATCAATCCGGATCCTGGTGTAAACACTCCTCCGGCAGTAATGCCTGAACCTGACCAGGTTCCGCCTGTTGGTGAGCCGGTGAATGAAATACTATTGCCATTTGAGCAAACAGTTTGTGGGGTTCCTGCCGATGCAACAACACTTGCATTAACAGTTATTGTCCTTGTGTCAGTAGCAGTGCATCCATTGCTCGTCACTGAATAGGTTAAGGTATGGGTACCAATCAGCCCGGTGGTAGGAGTGAAGGTCCCCGTTCCCGATACCCCACTTCCCGACCAGGTTCCTCCTGCTGGCGAAAAACCGCCCAATACAAACGGCGCATTTCCGGAACAGGTGGTTGAATTGCTACCTGCATTGACTGCGGGTAATGCTTTCACAGTCACAATCAATTGATCATTTCCACTACATCCCGCTGAGTTTACCGAGTAGGTGAGGGTTTGATTTCCGACGAGTCCTGTGGTTGGTGTGAAAACTCCTCCTGCAGTTACTCCGCTTCCCGACCAGGTACCGCCTGCGGGTGTGGCAGTCAGTGTTAATGCTGCTGCGTTGGCACAGACCGAGCGGTCAGTACCGGCACTTACCGTAAGTGGGGAAATGGAAAAACCTGTTGTAGTGGAAGATGTTACATTTGGATTGCTTGCCACCACTCTGATTTGATAGTTGCTTCCGGTTGTGGTGCCAGCAGGGATGGTTACGGTTATAGGGCTGGTTGTTCCTGAACCTATGGTTGTTGGACTGGCAAAGCTGCCTGAACCATTGCTTAGTTGAACCGTAAAGTTATTGCCGGAGTTAAATGTCCCCGTAGGCGTAAATCCAAATGAAAAACTTGCTCCGGGACAGTAACTGGTTTGCGACAGTGCCTGCAGATTAATAGAAGGAACACCTGATCCGCCGGTAGTCGACAGATTGATGTTGTCTAAATAAAGAAAGTTTGTTCCTCCGGAAACATTGATAAATGCTATTTGAACAGCTCCCTGCCCATTGTAGGCAGCAAGATCAATGGTTTCCTTGCGCCATTGACTGGCAGTTGGAATAAATGCGTTGAAAGTGTTCGGGGCAGTTGCTAAGGCTGTGCCGGTTTTGCGAAAAACGCGGGTAAATGTTCTTCCGCAATCAATGCTTACAAGGACGGAAAGCGTGTCGAAAGTGACAGTATTCCAGGCGTGGGCCACATCAAACTTTAAACTGGTTCCCGTTTGGCCTGCCAGGTTAACAACAGGGGCAAAAATGGTGTCTCGTCTGCCTCCGATAAAGGGCATGTTGTAGTTGTCGAACGACATGCATTTGGTGCTTGACCCAAATCCTCCAACAGTTGTGTTCTGTACAAAAGTCCGGTCTTTGTTGGGATTGGCGATTCTCCATCCGGCAGGTAAAAAACTGCCTTCAAAGGTTTCGTTGATCGGGGCACTTGTGATTCCATTTACCACTACACTTACGGTTTTCGCATCTGTAGTACATCCTCCTTTGGAAAGCGTACATAGATAATCCCCATTTGCAGCTGCGCTGGCATTGGTTATTTGGGGATTGGTTTGGGACGAAGAGAAGCCGTTTGGACCCGTCCAGGAACAGGTTGTCCCTGTTACCGCCGTATTCATATTTAACTGAATATTTCCACCTTCACAGATAAGTCTGGTTCCGTTTACTGAAAAAGCCGGTACTGGAGCACCAGTTACGCAAGCGGCAGAATTAAACCCGGTCCGGATGATGCCACCCGGTAGATTTCCGAAACCACGGTTGAAATTGATTGCGCCCATTAAATGGCAGTAACTCATAATCGTGCCATTTAAATTCGATTTTGTGGTACTTGTACAATTAATAGCTCCTGAAACGGATTCGCCGGCATAACAGCTGTCAATCCGGCCAATAGTACTTCCTGTCAGTTGCCAGCCGCACCAATGGGTATGGCGTGAACCAAAATTATGTCCGATCTCGTGGGTGATGCAATACACCGACCAGGAATACACTGGAAGGTCATTGTATGAGTTGTAGATGTTGGAAAAACCATAACGGGCATTGTTGTTGCACAATACATTGATATATGCGATGCCGCCGAATGAAGTTGGGCGGGTACTTAAAAGATGTCCGAGGTGTTGGGTAATCGACAACCTGGCACTTGCAAAATTGAAAAGATAGTTGAAAGCGCTGGTTTGTGTGGCAAAAGGATCGGTCGTTGTCCAGACGAGCAATTGGTCCAGTTCTATATCAATTTGTTCATTCAGGTACAGTTGCTTAACTGCATTAAACATCCCATTTACCCTGGCTGTAACATTCGCAGTGCTGCTTCCATTGTCCTGGTACATTTTAAAGTCTGTCTCAAAATACATTTTCACGGTGCGGCATGTACCAGAAGTCTGCACACTTTTATCCCAACCAAGACCTTTTCCTTTTTTTACATCATCTTCTTCCGGGTGATCTTCTGTTTCGCAATGAAAATCAGATTTGTGGTTCAGATCTCTTTCGGAAAAAACGACATAGTCTCCTCCGGTTTTAGGTAACTCTCCGATGTTCCAGTTTCCCTGATCATCACTGAATATGCCCATAACCCCTTGTTCACTGAAACTGAGAACACCTACTTTTTCTGCCTGATCGCCACTCCGGATCTGGTAATGTACGCCGGCATATTTTTTTCCGCGAAGCCGTTGCCCATCTGAAGTAAGAACGACAAAATCATCGCTCACCACTTTTGCCTTATGGAAGGTCAGTTCTTTTTGAGAAGACCCAGGCAATGGCAATGTGACTTTAAAACTTTCAGGTTCTTCCTGATAGATTTTTTGCATTGTCTGGTTCGACAACTCAAGCCTCTGTGCCCTTCGTATGTCTTTCTCATACTTGGCTGGCAATGGCAAAGGTGACCTTGTAAACAAAGGCATGGAAGTTTGGGATATGGCAGGTAGAACCAGTCCCAGCATCAGAATCGAGGTTAGCAGCCTTCTTCTGTCAAACTTTATGCATACACTCATAAATGTATAAAATTGCACTTTTCGAAGAAATTTTATTAAAAAAGGAAGTAGTATTTGATTGATAATCAAATGCTTAGCAAATGTAGGTCTACCATTTTGTGGATATTTTGAGCGGAAAGCCATCGAAATTACATCCATAGGATTTTGATGAACATAGGTTAAAAATCTGCTGTCCTTATTAAACAAACAGGGATTTTTTCGCACTTCTCCAATATTGGATTTCTTAGCCTCTGACTTAAATTGCGCCAATAAGACCCCAATAACACTATTCTCAATGCGTCATTATGCGTAGAGCCCTGCCAGTTCTACTGAATGCATTTTAAGGATTTTTTTCCTTTTGGTTTCAATGCCTTGCCATATGGGCCTCATTTTCCAACCAAAAAGCACCAAAATACTACTATCGTGTGATGGAAATTGAAACACCTTCAGCCAGGGGAAAGGATGGTTATTCTAAGGGTTCAACCGTTTTCTCTTTCGCTTACTCAGTGGCTTAAGTTTGCGGGTATTGAAATCTGCTTCGCTGATTCTCCGCCATTTTTTCAACCTGACGCTGTAGTAGAATAAATGAGGATGGGTTTTAAGGCTGATATCTTTCTCTATTCCTGATTTATTTTTAATCACCCTTTCTTTGCCGGAAGATTGATTCAGACTGTCGGTTTTTGCCTTTTGGGTAGTATCCGATACATGTTTTTGGGGAACGGGTTCTAACTTCGGAAAATCTGGCAAAATCCCTTTTCCTATTTCATGCTCAAGGCCAGCCAATGCCTTTGGGTCCAAAAACCAGCCATTTTCCTCTGACCCCAATCGATCTGAAATATGAAGATCAGAGCTGTTCAAAGATTTCATTATTTCTTTGATCTCTAAGATTTTCGGCCCTGAAACGCGGGATTTACCTTTTGAATCAGCAATGTTGATCGGGAAAACATCGTTTTCAAAAGCAGGAGACTTTGATTTTCTGCTCTGGAAAATCATTACCACGGGATAAACAAGATGCCCTGAGGATGATTGTTTTACCGCTTTCAAAACCTCGATAATGACATCCATACTGCCTGAACTTCTGGGGCTCGATTCCTCAGAAGGAAAAAGCATTGGTCCCGGACAAAAATCTGTGACGAATTTTGAGTACGACATTGCCTTTTGCTTATTCCAGCCGAGAAGCTCCTTTTTTTGAATGAAGACCTCTGCCCGCATGGCCTCATTCGATCCGGAACTCATGGTCAGCCAGGCTCCAAAAGATTCCCTGGTTTGTTTTGAATGATTGCCAGAGACAATCCATGCTTCTACAGCTTTTTTCCATTGGCTCCTTCCGCCTTCAGGTCCAATCTCTGGTTTTGATTTAGGGGAATAATTCCCGCAAATCCATCCCAATGCATATCTGCTTAATGGATCTCCCTCTGAAAAGCCCAACATCCCCGATCGTTTCTCCACACTATGAACCTGACTGACAATATATGCAGCGATACCCGCATTGACATCTCCGTTTCCACTGATTAGAAAAAGAGCTTTATGCAGGGATTGTCCCCACGCAAGCTCTAAGGCCTGCAATTGGGTAGCTGTCCCGATCATAGAAGAAATTCCTTTCCCTTCGAAACCGATAAT
Organism: Catalimonadaceae bacterium; assembly: GCA_044375665.1. Taxonomy (GTDB): domain Bacteria; phylum Bacteroidota; class Bacteroidia; order Cytophagales; family Flexibacteraceae; genus CAMDMI01. The sequence continues at coordinate 2,847 of JBIPNA010000132.1, read as the reverse complement.
CAGCATAGGCAGGCGCGCTTTCTTTCCGGATCGGATCATGTTGAGTTCCGCTTCTGAATTCCCTGAATGAACCCATCCCTGTATTCTGGCCTCCCAAACCTGAGTTGTTTGAAAATTTGGTATACCCGAGGACTGATTTGGATTGATTTCCGTTGGCCAAAGCACCCAGGCCATGAAGATTCCCAGGACCAGATAAGCAGGGAGCAGCCAAAAACGATTGATCAGCTGGATAAGCCAAAGAAGTGCATGCCAGATGCAGATTCCTGCCAATAAAATACCTAAGGGCTTGATGGTACTTCCAAAGCTGTCTGCCGATGTTTGAAAGACCACAAAGAGGACCAACATGGTCAGCAACAAACCATAAAATCCACCCCGGATTGCCGGACTCGCTTGCCTGAACCCGGTTACATCTTCTTCCGTCGTCAGGGTTTTTGGCCAAATTTCTGTTTCACCATCAATAGGTTTTACAGACCTGGGTACCAATTGCTTAATTAAGGCTTCCCGGAGAGCGTCCCAAATCCCTTCCAGTAGCAAGGATAATGCCGAGAGAACCATTCGCAGTTTTTTGACCAGAAAGGTCCTCCGGTTCCAGGCCATCCATAAGAATAACAGGTGCGTCCCTGAAACTACAGCCAAATCCATGCCCGGGATAGGTCTCCCGCTTATCCATTGAAAGATGAGCAGGGCTTCCGTTTGGATCAAAGCCAGAAGAGCCACCCAGCGGATAAAGAAATTCCGGTATTTTGAAAGGAATTCCTGGTACTGCCAGGCCTTGATTTTTTGATGGGATTGGGTGTATGTACTTGGTTCCTGATATCTCCCGGATTTCTGAAAACTCCAAAAATGAAACCAGTAAACTCCACTGAATTGAAGGATTCCGGTAAGGCTGAGGAAAAAAAGGTACCCAATCCTTGATAAGTCCCATTCATTTTGGCAGCCCATCCTGTTGATAATGATACCAATCTGAGGACTACCTAAAAGGATGTACCCCTGCGCAAGCGCAGCCAGCCAAACAGGCCATGATTGGCGAAACAGGGCCAACAGGTAACCAACTCCCCAGGATAAGCGACTCATTTAACAGGGTTATTCCAGACCATGCAAATAGACCATTTGCAGGGTTTCTCCTTTGGTTGTGCATTGTTTTTTTTGTGCCGGGTAAGTTTTCCTTGTTTTGGCACTTCCTTTTGGCCCCTGGCCAATTCCTTCAAACAAACTCCGGTAGTACTGGTTTAACTGACATGGAAATTGCTCCCACTTCTCAAATCCCTAAAGCAGATTATCTGATTGCCGGAGGTGGTTGTTCGGGACTTAGCCTTGCATGGCATATCCTTCAGGAGCCACTACTCAAGGAAAAATCGATCATTATCATTGAAAAGGAGCAAAAGTCCGCCAACGACAGGACCTGGTGTTTTTGGGAAAAAGGGGAGGGGCCTTTTGAAGCAATTCTGGAAAAGGTATGGTCCAATGCCTGGTTTTATGCACCTGGCCTGGAGAAAAACCTTCACATGGCTCCCTACCATTATAAAATGATCAGGAGTGCTGCTTATTATGAGTTCATTCAGAATTATCTGAAAGGCTTTGAGAATGTCCGTGTCATTCAAGCCGAAATAAGTGCTTTGGAAGAATCTGCCTCCGGGGTTTCGGCCTTTGGATTACAGGGGGAATTGATTGCAGAAGGCCACTGGGGATTTTCCAGCATTCGGCAGAAAACAGATTTTCTCCCTGGACATTCCTATCTTGAGCAACATTTCAAAGGCTGGTTTATTGAAACAGGGTCGCCCACATTTGACCCAGATCAGGCTACCTTGATGGACTTTCGGATCCCTCAGCACGGTGATTGTCGGTTCATGTATATTTTACCTGTTTCACCAACGCAGGCCCTTGTAGAATATACCGTTTTTTCCGGACACCTGCTTGAGCCAACAGAGTACGACAAACAGTTGAAACACTACTTAGATTCGAGTGAAATCAAATCTTTTAAAGTACTACATGAAGAATTTGGGGTGATTCCTATGTATTCTCAGGCTTTTAAGTTGAATTCAGGAGCCAGGATATGGAATCTTGGGACGGCTGGTGGAAGATCCAAAGGTTCTACCGGATACACCTTTACCCGTATTCAGCGGCATTCTGTTTTTCTTGCAAGGTCCCTTGCAGAGACAGGAAAGCCGGCACCTTACCCAAATCCCTGGAGGTTCTGGTTTTATGACGCGGTCCTGCTCCGCGTGCTCCGAAAAGGTTCGGTGCCAGCCTGGAAAGTCTTCAAAAGCCTTTTTAAATACAATAAGCCTCATCAGGTTTTTAGTTTTCTTGATGAAGACACCCATTGGTTGTTGGAATACAAAATCTTAAACACGGTTCCTATTTTTGGATTTTTGGGGCCTGCATTTCAGATTCTTGCGCAAAGCCTCGCAGGCTTATTCCGGAAAAGGAAATAAATTGTTGCCCATCGGAGAAATTATAATTTAATCTTTCATTTCTTCTCTGGCATGGTGCACATGGAACAACTTTGCGTTTGAGTCCTATACTTAACGCAGTTCATTCTTCAGGTTATTCCAGAGGACCTGAAGAATGAATTTTACCGATAAATCGACGCAGGACTACCTTTTCACCAATCGTTTCTGATAAATGCCTTCCCTGGTCTCAACCCGAACCTGGTAAACGCCATTTGCCAGATGGCCAACCTGAATCCGGAATTGACCCGATGACAAGGTCTGAATCGGGATAATTATCTCTTTACCCATCAGGTCGAAAAGACGAATTCTTTCTGGTTGGATTCCTTTTGCCACCTGAATTTCAGCCATCGAAGTGGTGGGGTTTGGGCGAAGGGAAAAGCCTTCACCTGAAAGA